>DAOUTP010000346.1 GCA_030626645.1 Candidatus Cloacimonadota bacterium | reverse complement strand
TTATGGGTTGGAATAAACCGATCCTGACGGATAGTGGTGGTTTCCAGGTAATGAGCTTAGCAGGTCTGCGAAAGATCACCCCGGAAGGAGTTCGTTTTCAATCTCATATCGATGGAAGCTACCATATGTTCACACCGGAGAAAGTGATTGAAATTCAAAATACAATTGGAGCCGATATTATCATGTCTTTTGATGAATGTCCACCGTATCCGGCTACAAAAAAGTATGTGGCAGATTCATTAAAAACAACTCTCGATTGGGCAGCTAGAGGAAAGGAAGCTCACAAAAATACAGAGCAGCAGGCATTATTCGGAATTGTGCAAGGCGGTATTTACGAAGATCTGCGCGAAGAAAGTGCAACAAAATTGATGGAGATGGATTTTCCAGGGTATTCGATTGGTGGTCTTGCTGTTGGTGAAGAGAAAGAAGATATGTTCAATATCACAAAATTCCTCAATAATGTTCTACCTATGGAAAAACCCAGATATTTAATGGGAGTTGGAACTCCGGGAGACTTGCTGAAAAACATTCAAAACGGTGTTGATATGTTCGATTGCGTGATGCCAACCAGGAATGCAAGAAAGGGAACAATCTTTACCTGGAATGGAAAAATGATAATAAAATCTGCCAGATATAAAGAGGATTTTTTGCCAATTGATGAAAATTGCCAATGTTATACTTGCCGGAATTTCTCACGTGCCTATATTCGACATTTATTCAATGTTAATGAATTCTTGGGAATGCGGTTAGCTTCCATTCACAGTCTGCATTTCTATTTGGATCTTGTTACAAAAGCAAGAGCAGCAATTCTGGATGGTAATTATGCTGCATTCAATAAAGAGTATGCAGTAAAACTTGATTTGATTATGGAGTAAGAGCATGAGTAAATTTAACGAGATAGACCTTTCTAATTTAAAAAAATACTCGATCAAAGATAGATCAAGTCTGGTGAAGAAAAGCATCTTTTCTAAGCCTATCCTGAACAGCTTTAAAGAATTTTCAGAATCATTGCCGGATATTTTGAAAGCATCAGATTTCAATGAACTACTGGATAAATGCGTTCAAGCCTATAAAAATGATAAACCTGTTATTGTTGCTCTGGGCGGTCATGTGATCAAATGCGGATTAGCACCATTTATTATTGAAATGATGGAATTAGGCTTGATTACCGGATTGGCTTCAAATGGTTCGGTTGTTATTCATGATTATGAAATTGCCAGATTTGGAGAAACTTCCGAAGATGTTGCAACTACTTTGGAAACAGGTGAATTCGGTATGGTAAAAGAGACCTGTGACGGGATCAATAAAATAATCAGTTCTGCTTATAAAAAACTTGGTTATGGAGAGGCGATTGGGAAAAACCTGGTAGAAATAAAAGCAGAAAACAATCATCTCTCGCTTTTTGCCAATGCTTATAAAATGGGAATTCCTTTCACCGTACACGTTGCCTTGGGAACTGATATTGTTCATCAACATGAAACAGCCGATGGAGCTGCTATTGGTGATTGCTCAATGCGTGATTTCAGAATTCTATGCAATAATCTAATCGAACTCAATGATGGTGGTGTCTTCCTTAATTTTGGTTCTGCAGTTATTATGCCTGAAGTATTTTTAAAAGCAGTAACGGTTGTTCGCAATCTGGGCTATCCTTTGAATAATTTCTATACAGCAGTTTTCGATATGAATATGCATTACCGACCCATGACCAATATTGTTCATCGTCCTACTATTAGCGGTGGAAAGGGTTACTATTTTATCGGACATCACGAGATCATGATACCTCTGTTTTTCCAAACCTTAAAAGAGAGACTCAAAGATGCATAAATTATTAATTGTTGTTTCTCTGCTTCTCATTTTTTCATCCCTTATTGCAGATGAGGAAAGCAGGAAGAAACAACCACTCAAAGCTGCTGCATTATCCTGTATTCTCCCAGGAGGAGGTCAACTTTATAATGGGAAATATCTTAAATCAGGATTTGTAATTGCAGTGGAAGGAAGCTTTATAGGTCTTGC
>DAOUTP010000145.1 GCA_030626645.1 Candidatus Cloacimonadota bacterium | reverse complement strand
GCAGCCAAAATAATTATTATATATAATCCAAGATAGCGCATAAATTCTCCTCTTAAAATAAAGAATAATTACACTTGGGTTTTGTAAAGTATTTTATGGATTAAGGTGGTGTAGAACTGCTTTAGAAACGTTCGAAAATATTTAATTAATACTAATAGAAATTGATTCTATGTTAACCATAATTAAAAGAGATCCCCCAACATATCCAGATTATGCGGAGGATCCTTTTCTTGCACTAGGGAGGAATATTGTGCAATTTATCTATTCGATAATCTTCTAATATTACTTAAGACCTTATTTGGAAGATTTTCATATTGGATATTCCCATTTGATAAAATATCTCCAATTATGGTGTTCTTGGGTACATTGATGATATAATCGATTCTTGCACGATCATCATTAGAAATATTAATTGTTTCAATAATTAATCCATTCAATGTACTGAGCGTCATTTGTATACAATCTAAATCACAACTATTTCTAAAAACCTTTTTAACTGCAGTGATCTTCACATAGTTCTTATTCCATCCAATAAACTTGATAGATCCATTCAAATTATAAACATTTAGCTTCTCACCTGGTTTGATTGCATAATTTGCATTTATAGATCTCGTATAAGGTTCGACATTTTCCATAATTGAAATTTTGTTTGATGTATTCTCCTTAAGATTGGTATTGGAATTTATTGAGCGTTCGTTGGATAATGCCATTAGATCTAAACTTATTAAGAAAACTAATACAATAAATAAAACTTTCATTTTCTCCTCCTTATCTATCTGGTAGAATAAATATGCATAAGTCGTGCCAAATTTAGAAATGAGGGAGAATTGGTTGGGAGATAAAGAGTTATGGGTATTATGCGATTTTAACTATGGTCGATAATATGGTGTTTATGATAAAAATAGTCAGTTTAGTTTATCAAAAAGATAATATTAATATTTGCCTTAAATTAAAATGTTTTAACTCTTCAATGCATAGCATAATGCTGTTGTGAGTTTTAAAACATCTTCATTTGTCCTATCTAATAGCCTTGAAAGTTTTCGTGAAATTTCAAGTAGTATTTTAAAACCAATCTCAGGATTTGATTTACAGATGTTCATAAAATCTTTATGATCAATTGTATAAAGAGAGCACTCTGTTTTAGCTTTACAGGTAGCCGTTCGCTTATTCAAACTCAGAAGTCCGATCTCTCCAAAAAATGCGTGATCTTCTGCACAAATCGTGATGAATGTTTTATCAATTTTTTCTTGTTCATCTATCATTGTCATTTTCTTAGAGATCACAACGTCACCTTTGAATAGTATGAAGAGCTTATCACTTTGTTTGTTCTCTTCTATTATATACTCATTTTCTTTATATTTTACTGTTTTTAATTTGGAAGAGAAAGTTTTCAATTCCTGCGTTGTTAATTCTTTAACGAGGGTTACTTTCTTAAGAAATGCTAGATCCATAAAATCTCCTACAATACAATTGCTCTATCTGTATCTTGAATTATATAATCATTTTCAGGTTTAAGTGTGACACGATTTTTTGCTGTATCAGTTTTGAATTTTTTCCCTGACAGTTCAAATTGACTTTTAATAAATTGATCAATGGTAGATGAATCATCGGAAATGATCTCTTCGATTGAGACCTCCGGGAAAACTGAGACAATCCCCAAAATGATCAGATCACGTTCATCTCTAAGAAATTCAGATAGTTCTTCAAAAGGTTTATTTACGAATGCAGAAGGTATTGGAATCTCTTTGAATCCTTTGCCCTCGGTAGATCTCAGAACTTCCTGTATAAAATCAGGAATTGAAGGATTTACAGTTGAGTTTGCAAGAAGATTACCACCCAGATTATCATAAATAACAACATTAGAAATCTTCTCTCTCCGAATATTTTGGAGATATTTTTCATCGTGGAGTTGAATACTTATTCTCCCTTTTAATTTCATGTAAATTATATTATGAGCGGCAATAATTGTTCGTTCATCAGAAGGTGTTGAATTTGTTTTACTCTCATCAAAAAGAAGGATGATATGCTTGGCATCTTTTATATTCGCCTTCAGCAAGATCTCCTGATTTGTGAAATCCCCTATTATAAATTTTATTTGTAGATCGGGATAATGGTTCTGAAGAGATGAAAATTCACCTTCATCTAATTCGTTTACCAATGCTATATTGGGTATTTCTGCGGGGTCTAATCTGCTGATATAATCAAGGATTTTCTTGGCGCT
Organism: Candidatus Cloacimonadota bacterium; assembly: GCA_030626645.1. Lineage (GTDB taxonomy): Bacteria > Cloacimonadota > Cloacimonadia > Cloacimonadales > TCS61 > Tenebribacter. Next base: position 2,917 of record DAOUTP010000145.1, on the reverse strand, counting down.
ATTATTCCACCCGCAGATTAAAATATGATTTTTCTCTGTTATTTTATTCAAACCTTTTCTCTCCTTTATCTTCTTATCTATAAAACTACTGGCAATAAACGCTGTGAAAAGTGAAAATATTGTAAATCCAAGAAATATAAAAATAATGCCAATAATCCGACCCCAAAAAGTAATGGGGACCATATCGCCATAACCTACTGTGGTAATCGTGACCAGTGACCACCAGAGCGCATCGAAGAAATCCTTGATTACACTGCTGGGATTATTATATTCAACTGCTAGTACAGCAATTGCACCAGCAAGTACTACAATACATATCATAATTATGTTCTTCAGTAATTGAAGGATATGCTTGTTCTTATTTAAATTTCTGTAAATCTTTCTCTTTAGTTTCACAAAGCCTCTAACTTATTGATTATTATTAAATTCTGATTACTAACGTAAATATCATTAATTTTTTTGCAAGTAATTTTATTTGACAAAGGAATTACTAAACTGTTTTTTATATTATTAGTATTAGAAGAGGTTGAACTATGAAAGTAATAATAACAGAGCGAAAACCATTGAAAGTTGTCGGAATGAAAATACACACAAGTATTAAAGAAAATCGGATTCCACAATTATGGAACGATTTTATTGTTAGAATGGATGAACTGGAGAAGGTAGCAGTTCCTGACTGTTCACTTGGTATTTGTTTAAATGAAACTGGTACGGAATTCCATGAAGATTCTGAGTTTGATTACTTAGCCTGTAAGGTTGTTAAAGATGATAGTGTTATTCCAATCGGAATGGAATATCGTGAAATACCTGGGCAACTTGTAGCTGTTTTCACTCATTCCGGTTCATTAGAAACACTTAGTGAAACCTATGATTATATTTATAATGAATGGCTTCCGGAAAGTGAATATAAATTAATTGCAACTGACGAGATCGAGTGGTATGATTCCCGTTTCAAATTCGGGGAGAAAGATTCACAGATGGATATTCATATTCCAATTTCAAAGGAAGATAAAGAAGATAACAAAGTTGATGGGATGTTTTTTGTTAATGAGAATTAATTAAATCAAAATCAGAAAAGGAGAACAGTATGATTATTATTGAAGTAAAAAAAAACAAGTTTGTTAATATCGACAATGTGTTTAAAATGGATATCCTGCGGAAGGAGGATAATAATAGTGTTTATTGGAGATTTTATGCCAATGACGATTCTTTCTGTTCGAGTAGAGAATTCTCCGATGAACAGGAAGCTCATTCTTGGCTATCAATGCAGATCGCTCGTGCACAAGGGTCGAATGAGATAATTTCTTTATAGATAGCTAACTTAATTGTCGATAATAGGTTAAACTAGATTATCTGATGAGTAAAAAGAAATTATCTAAAATAAAATATTAAAAAACTTGACCGATATAAATATAAAAAGAAAAAAAGTCGTTGCGTTTAATATAAAAAAAAGACGCAAATAAATTAGAGGAGGTTTTCATGATCAATATTTTTAAAAACAGAGTACCTCAAGGTACTTCTGCCTAACAGGACACCAATCCTGTAAAACCAAAGAAGTCTTTATTCGTAGGTCTATAAATGGCTGAATAATATATAGGCTGAGAAATCAGCCACTTATTGGTGGGATTGGTTCCTTATTAAGGGCTATCCCACCATTTTTGTATCTAAAAATAAAGATACGAAAGCTCGTGGGAAAACCCGCGAGCTTTTTTTGTTTATTAAAAGTGTATATGATAATAAATAAGGTATTAAAACAAAATATATTAAAAAGAGATTATTATGAAAAAATTTAAATTACTTTGGGATTTTATGAAAGGCAACAGATCGCTATATGTTTTCTCGATCTTGGCTGTAGGTGCGGCAATATTTTTGCGGTTTGCCTGGCCAATGGTATTGCGCGTTACGATAGATTCTATTATTGGTAATAAACCAGTAGAAACCAGTGGTTGGATGCAGCCGATCATCATAAAAGTATTCGATTTATTGGGTGGGAAAAGTGTATTAGAGAAAAGTTTGTGGATGAGCAGTATCATTCTAATTTTGCTTACACTTTCTCGCGGCATCTTCCTTTTCTTTAAGGGAAAATGGTCTGCGATTGCCTCGGAATCAATTGCCAGAAAGATCAGAGACGATGTTTATGATCATCTTCAATATTTGCCTTACGATTATCATGTGAAAGCAAAAACCGGAGATCTGATCCAACGCTGTACATCGGATGTTGAAACGATTCGACGTTTTTTGTCGATGCAGCTGGTTGAAGTGGGAAGAGCATTTTTCATGCTGTTCTTTGCACTTTCTTTCATGTTGCCTATGAGCGTGGAAATGACGCTGGTTTCTCTTTCTCTGGTTCCATTCATCTTTGCATTTGCAGTAATATTTTTTATCAAGGTAAAAGCTGCTTTCAAAGCATCAGATGAATCGGAAGGAAGGCTTTCCACTGTTTTGCAGGAAAATCTGAGCGGTGTTAGGGTGGTTCGTGCTTTTGCCCGCCAAAAATACGAGATCGATAAATTCGATGAAAAAAACGTAGAATACCGAGATCTAACATATAAATTGATCAGGCTTTTGGCTTGGTACTGGTCAGTTTCAGATTTTTTGAGCCTAATCCAGATTATCGCTGTTACAGTTTTGGGAACATACTGGGCTGCTACCGGCATAATAACTTTAGGAACATTATTAGCTTTCACTTCCTATGTGGGTATGCTGCTCTGGCCTGTTCGTCAATTGGGAAGAGTGCTTACCGATATGGGAAAAGCGTTGGTATCTATTGAACGTATTCAGGAAATTTTGGATGAACCGATCGAAGATCTGGATGATGGAATTTCCAAAACTGAGATTGTAGGAGACATTGAATTCGAGAATGTGTGTTTCCATTATGAAGAAGGTAATCCAATCTTGGAAAATGTATCTTTCAAAG
>DAOUTP010000072.1 GCA_030626645.1 Candidatus Cloacimonadota bacterium | reverse complement strand
CGGAAGATGCCTTAGTAACTGACGTACAATCATCCAGTCCATCTAATTCTGTAGTAGTATTAGAGAATCAAGACCTTGTACTTATTATGGAAGATTACACATCAGGAATATACCAATTTGATATGAAAATGTTTGTACCTACAGGTTATTGCGGATACTTTAACCTGCAGAAAACAAGCACTCCAGGTCAAGAGTGGGCATTCCAGATCTACTACCAGACAGATGGAACAGCCATAGCTGATGCCGGTGCTGCCGGTGCTCTAACTCATCCATTCAATCACGATGAATGGTTGAACCTTAAAGTGGTAGTTGATTTAGATACCGATTGGGCAATTTACTATTTCAATGATGTAGAAATGATAGGATATCAGTGGACCCTTGGAACATTTGGAACTCCTGGTCTTCTTCAATTTGGAGGAGTTAATATCTTTGGCGGTGCAAATTCAACCACTACAGATACTCCAATGTTCTATATGGATGATGTAACGATATCCATTCCAGCAACTCGTGATCTTACAGGATATAACGTTTATCTTGATGGTGAGCTTGATGGATCAGTTGGTATTGATGTATTTGACTATCTTTATGAAGATCTGATTGTAGGTGATTCATATACAGCTGGAGTATCTGCTGTTTATGATGATCCGGGGGAATCTGAGATCGTTGAGGTTCCATTCACATACAACCCAATATTCAATCCGCCACAAAATTTGGCAGTAGTAAGCAATCCTACTGATGATTTTGCAACCTTTACCTGGGAAGCACCAGATGGAGATAATGCTCGTGATCTTTTAGGCTACGATGTATATCTAGATGGTGCAGTTGTGGGGACTACAACTGATATTACATGGGATTTCTTTGACCTTGTAAATGGTGTATTCTATGATGCCGGCGTAGTGGCTGTGTATGATGAAGGGAATTCTGATCTTGTTGAAGTGAACTTTGAATACGCAGGTACTTTAACAAATGACATCATAGTTGTTACAACGCAGCTTAATAACAACTATCCAAATCCATTTAATCCAGTAACAAATATTTCTTACTCAATTGTAGAAACTGGTAATGTAACACTTGAAGTTTACAACGTTGGGGGTCAGCTTGTTAAAACACTTGTTAAAGAAGTAGGAGCAACAGGTAATTATACAACAACCTGGAATGGTACTGACGATGCAGGTAAACCTGTAGCTAGTGGTGTATATTTCTACAAGATGAAAACTAGTAATTATACCGAAACTAAGAAAATGATACTTATGAAATAAGAGAATTTCGCCCTGACGATCTTTATCGGAAGGGCAACTTCTCTTTCCTTATGAAATAAGAGAATTTAGCCTGACCACTTGCAAGTGGTTAGGCAACTTTTCTTTTCTAGGGAAATCTATTTCTTGATTAGAATTATTTTTTCTTCAATTTATTATTAACAGTTTCTAAATGATTATAAGCCCGATTATTTTTTGAATCCCAACATTGTATAGATTTCTCAAAATATTCAGATGCTTCACTAAACTCACTATTTCGAAGATAATAATAACCTACTTGATCATATTTTTCTGCAATATAGGAATTATTTTTCAGGTAGTAATGATTAAAAACCATTGAATCATATTTCTGCATAATCTCATCTGAAGTACCTTGTTCGAGGAGCATTTTTAAATTTGTAATCACTTCTGGAAACTCAACGTGGGTTTTAATTCCACTTTTCAAAGCACTGGTATAATAGGATTCAATATTTTGTAACTCCAAACCTTTCTTAATATTAATTACAGCTTCATCGCGTTTATTAATAGTCCAATAAAATTCTCCAAAACTAAAATAAGCATCTTGAAGATACGGGTGAATACTAATTGCTTTTTTATAGGCTTGTTCTGCTTTTTCATTATCAAATCTCTTATAAACCTGTGCCATATTAAGATATGCAAGATAATCTGTATCGGGATCTTTTTTAAGAACTGCTTCCAGAGTTTGTATCGCTTTTTGGTTTTCACCAGATTTGGCATAAGCAATTGCCAGGTTTATATAAGCTTCACAAAAATCGGGGTCAAAGGTAATTGTTTTTTCAAAAGTGACTATTGCTTCATGATATTGCTCGTTTTTTAAATGTAGTGTAGCAAAATCGAAAAACTCGGTTGCCTCGGATGCTTTGCCGGTTTCAATACGTTTTTTTAATAATGGTGCATCCGTTTCACCGATATAAATAACGCCGATTATAATGCAGATCACCAGGAAGAGAAAAGTTGTAATTATTATTGATTCTATCGTAATTTTTTTATTTTTATTCATGATGAAGTATAAAGGCAACCTTTTTATTTTGCTTTTTTAAATTATTATAGAGAGTAACAGCTTCGCTATTTTTTAAAATAATAATCTGCATAATATCTTTCGTCTCTTTATTCACAGCAAACTGCATTTTTTCTTTCTTGGCTAATCCGTTACCACCTTCTCCGTTTTCTCCACTTCCCAATAAAAGAATAGCTGTAGTATATTTATTTATTGTGTACAAATCAACATATCGAAAAAAGGATTTCTTATCGACTAATCTAAATGATCCATTTTCAAAGAACATAACATCAAAGTATGGGATGGGTATTCCTTTATAAATGACGATGTTTTTAGCATTATAGATTATATCTTTCCTGGAGAAAACAGCAAAAGAAACAAGTTGAATTACTACTAATCCAAATAAAATTGATCTAACTGATTTATAAACAGATAAATGAAATACGATAAAAAACAGAACAAAAAATGTCAGTGATATAATAACAGCATTAAACCTTACCGGTTTATCAGTAAGAATCGAACTGAAACTGAGGAAAATAATAGTAAATACTAATTCCAGAAATAACAAAGATAAAGGATTCTTCAAATAAGCAGAGATTTTTTTTTGTCTGAAATGCCAGCCATTACGGATAATATTTCCATTTTCAATTATAAAAAATATCAAGATTAGTCCAATTACAGATCCCAAAATATCTTTTCCTATGTCGCCGAGGTCAAACACGCGATTTGTCATATGGAGTTGAAACATCTCATCACTCGTGGATATTATCATTGCAGCAAAAAAAGTGTATAAAATTATCTTTGCGGGTACTACTTTTTTGGATTTCAGATAACGATACATTAAATATGAAAATAATACGTAGGCAAAATAATGCCAGTTATTTTGAATATCATGCAATGAATGTCCCAAATAAAAATCAGAAATATGTTGTCCAAGATAAATAACCAACAAAATAAACGCGAATGATAACAGCCTGAAATAATTTATTCGTTTTAACGAAATAATTAATATGAATAGTAAGAAAATTAAAAACAATAAGGGAACAATTTTTATGACATGTCCCATTACTTCAAAATCAAAATTGGAAATATCGCCTATTAAATTTTGCAGATAATATTTACACATAATAAAAGGAGCACTAAAAATGATCAAAATATAGGTTATTAATTGATTCCTTTCCGAAAATAATATATTCTTCAACAATCCCTCACTAATTTAAAATATTATATCTGTCAACTTTGGAAATTAATGATTCTTGTCATTACATTTTTTGGCTCTCTTTCAAACTAAGTGGGTGAAGCCTTTCATCACGTATACATGTTTTGCAGGACATCACATTTCAATAGGATCACAAGCCTTTTATAAATTTATATTAATAGTCCCGCCATTCATGGCGGGGAAGATAATACCACGCAACGATTTGCTGCTTTTTCTTGGATAAGAAAAAGCAGCTGCTATTAGAGAGAATCACATCTAATCCACGCCATGAATGATGTGGCTATTCTGACCTACTTCATTTCCATTTAGTTCAGTAACTTGAAGAGTTTCTACTCTATTTGAAAGAGAGCCTATTTTTTTATTCTTTTTTAAAGAACAATCTCGATATTTTCTATTGATGCTCTTTTCGTAAATTTCATAAATAGAGCAACCTGCTCGAAATAATATGTTTAACTCAGCGGTTTTGATAAACTTTGAAAGTTCACGACTAAATTGCTTGTATTGTTCTATGATTTTATTCAATAATTTAAGTTTTTTAGATTTTTCTTCGCATCAACAAAATCGGGCCAGATATTAAGTGCGGTTTCATAGTTTGATTTTGCTTCCTGGAAATTATTGTTCATGAAATGAGCATATCCCAGAAAATTATATGTTTTTGCAATTTCTCTATCTTTTTTCAACATAGCTTCAAAAATTTTATTATCAAAATTCTCAAATTCAACAGGTTCATTCATAAATGATCTTACAGCTTTGAGGATATCAGGCTCATCAATGGAAGTTTTATCAATGCCTTTAAGCATTCCATAATATGAATTTTCCAATGTAAGTTTATTAGCTAATGCCAACTCAAATGATTCAATCGCTAGATCCCATCTTTGAAGTTTAAGATAGAGTTCTCCTAAATACTGATACGAATATATTGGATAAGGATTTGTCTCAGCGGATTTAACATAACATTCTATTGCAGATTCAGCATCATTTTTTCTTTTATACAATTCCGCCAAATTATAATAATTTGTATGTGTGCTTTCTGCATCAATTTTTAGCAGATATTTAAATATTCTTATTGCATCATCATATCGTTGGAGCTTTGTATAACATATCCCAAGATTCCCGATTGCACTAATTAGATCAGGTTGAATTGTAATAGCTTTTCTATATCGGATTATAGCTGCTTTATAATTTCCGTTCTTTAGAAAAATATCACCATAATTCCTTATGTGTATTGCTTCTGTCATTTTTCCAGGAGAAGAAATGTTTACTAACCATTGAGGTTGGAGAATAGATAAAAAGCCAAATAAGATTAATATTCCCCAGATAGAGATCAAAGAATAACGAATGAATTTATTCTCAAAATTCTCAGTGCTCTTTTTAGCAGGTATTGTGGATGATGAAGAGAACATTATGACCTTCCTTTTTTAATTGATTATATTTTTTACAAGCTTCCGGAGTTTTTAAAATAATTATTTGAAGTGGTTTCAACTTAATTATGTTAAAAACAAATTGCGGTTTCAATTTTTCAGGAAAACCATTTCCACCTAATCCGTCTTCTCCACTTCCTATTAATAGGATATTATTTGTATGATGATAAATTGTGTTTTTATCTCTTGTGTTGAAGTCGTGTTTTTTGTCAACAAAACGGAATGATCCGTTTTCAAAGATCATTACATCGAAGAATAATAGCGGAATTCCCTTGTATACTGTTATTCCATTTGAATTGTGGATAATACCTTCTTTGTGGTATTTAATAAAAAAGAAACCTTGAATAATAATATAGATAATTAAAAAACCGATGAAGATCCGTTTAAACATTTTTTTTTGTGATAGGTGAAAAATGAAAAAGAAAATCAGGAAAAATACAATTGAAATAAAAATTGAGTATCCCAAGTATTCAAAATTTGTCAATTGCGATGAAACAGCAAGCAATATAAGAGTGAAGACCATTTCAAGAAAAAGAATTGGGAAAGGGTTGTTTAAATAGTCTCTGACCTTCTTTTCCCTGATCTTCCAACCTTGCCTGATGATCTCTCCCTTATTGATCACGAAGAAAATAAAAAACATTCCAATAATCGTTCCCCAAATATCCTTTCCGATATCACCGATATCAAAAATTCTGTTGGAAATATGTATCTGAATGAACTCATCAAATGCAGAAATTGAAATAGCAGTAAGAAATGTGAATAAAATGATTTTTGCATCAGAGCTATTCTTCGATTTGAAATATCTATAGGCAATATATGAGAATATGCCATAAGCAAAATAATGCCAGTTGTGCTGCAATTCATAGAATGCATGATTAAAATAAAAATCTGATAATTTCTGCCCGATGATCATCAATAAAATTGCGACCAATATTGATATTATCCTGAATTTGGAAAAATGTTTCAAGTTTTTTATTATTAATGTAACTGAAATAATTAATGCTATAATCACAATATATGGTATATTGATTCCCACAAAATTTAGTTTATATAATGAAAGTTTACCTATAAATGTCTGAAGGTAATTTTGTAATAGCAAAAATGGAGTTGCAACTAATAACATAATATACAAAATCAGATTGATTAACGGAGAATAAGTTTTCTTTATTTTACGCATATTTCTAAATTATCTCCCAATATTTCATTAGTATTAAATTACTTTTTAATACATTTTTTTATTAAAATACAAAAAATTAAGAAAATTTTTTCTGTCATGCTTTTTTTTTGCGATACAAGAAAAAAGTTAAGAGCTACCATTTGACTGACTATTTGACCTTGACATAAGAGCAACAAAAAATAAATCAAAATATAGATATCTCAAAGGAGTAGAAATGAAAAGAATAATTGTTATCGCCTTTTTTTTATTAGTTGCTGTAATACTGCTATCCCAACCGATTATAGAATTTGAAACATTAATATACGATTATGGCAGGATAAAAGAAGAAGAAGGACCGCACAAATTTGATTTTAAATTTTCCAATACTGGGGATGAGCCATTTCGTATAATTAGGGTTCATGCTGGTTGAGGATGTACTGTCCCCAGTTGGTCAACTGAAGAAATAGAACCAGGACAAACAGGTATCATCTCTGTTCAATTTGATTCAAATAACAGACCGAAAAGGTTTAGTAAATCAATTCAAGTTTATACCAGCATAGATGATAAAGTAATTAGGCTAATCACTAAAGGTTATGTAATATCAACACCGGGTAAGCTTAGAAAAAAAATCGGACCAATAGATGCGAATAATAATAATGTCAATTTTGGAGATATCTTCAAAGGTTCAAGTTATACAAAACGGATCAGGATTCACAATACAAAAGAAGATACAATGTATATATCACTAGTTAATGATCTTGATGGTGTCGAAATTGAGATAGAACCAGATATTTTATATCCTGGAAAATATGGAGGATTAGTAGTTCATTTTAATTCAGAGAACAGAGAATATGGTAAAATTTCAGATGAGGTTATATTAAACATTAAATTTGCTGATAAACAAAAACAAGGAGAATTTATAATTAATGCAAATATTAAAGAAGATTTTTCATTATTAACTCCAGAGGAATTAGCAAATGTTCCTAAAATAGCGTTTAAGAATAAGACATTAATTATTAAGGGTTTGAATCCTGAGGAATTAAGAACAGAAGTTATTGAAATTGAAAATATAGGAACGAGAGATCTATATATTAGAAATATACAAACACTTGATGAAAGATTTTCAATAGATCCCGTAAAATTTATCGTGAAGCCCGGCAAGAAAAGTTCATTCAATATAAATGTAACACCCGATACCGGGATGAGTAAATTAAAATCTATCATCACAATTATCTCAAATGACCCCAAACAAAGCGTCATTAGTTTCACAATAATTGGCAAAGTTGATCTACCGGAAGGAAGTTCTTCCAAAAATATGACCAATAATATCCAAGTTGAGAAGGCAACTAATATAGTTAAGAGTTTTAAGGGAAACGATGAGCTTGTAATTCTTGATATTCGAACAGCAGAAGAATATAATAATGGCTGTATTGAAGATGCTGTAAATATTGATTTTAATAATTCTGATTTCAGGAAAATAATAAAATTTATGGATAAACAAAAAACATATTTGGTTTATTGTCAGTCAGGTATTCGAAGCAAAAAAGCAGTGGAAATTATGAGTGAAATAGGTTTTAAAAAGATATATCATATGTATGAGGGTGTGGAAGGTTGGAAGGCAAGTCGGTTGGAATTGACGGACCCTAATAAGTAGGGTCAATTCACCGAATTGACCAGCATGAATGTTAACTTTTTCAAAATTTAAGGATATTAAAAATTGAAAAAAAAGTGAAAAAATATTGAGTTTTTTATAATAAAATGATTTGACAGGTTCAGATAACAAATAAACAAGTGACGTCGCTAAATTATAGGAAACAATAATTTATTGTTATTCTTAATAGTAAATTTAGGAAAAGGATATATAAGGATATATAATGAAGCAAAAATATGTTAATTTCGAAAACAAAATTGAACTGTTATTATCGAATTCAAGATTTCTCATTTCGAACCGTTACTATCGAATTTATTGATTTTTAATCGTTAACCAAAATTATTAAGGAGAAATTTAATGAAAAAAACATTAATTATTTTAACCATACTCGTGTTCACTATCAGTGCTT
>DAOUTP010000290.1 GCA_030626645.1 Candidatus Cloacimonadota bacterium | reverse complement strand
CTAACAGAGTGAAAGAAACCATACCAAAGGCAGGTAAACCTTGAAAGGACTAAGCAAGAACATCTGAAATGAAAGAAACCCTTTCAAGGTTTAATATATAGGAGTAATATTAATGTCGAATTATGACGTAATTATTATTGGAGCAGGTTCAGTTGGTGTTCCTACTGCATTAGCTCTATCGGAAAAGAAATTGAAAGTTCTGGTGATCGATTCAAAATCATCTGTAGGACAGGAGAATAATAAAAAAGCTATTGGCGGTATCAGGGCAACACATTCAGATTTTGGGAAGATAAAAGTATCTCAGAGAAGTATTGAAATTTTTTCTAACTGGAAGGAAAAACACGGTGATGATATCGGTTGGATTGCCAACGGTTACAGCTTTCCTGCCTATAACAACGAAGATGAAAAAAAACTTAAAGATCTGATGAAAATTCAGCACTCCTTTGGCTTGAATATTAAATGGATTTCTCCCGAAAAATATGAAGAATTAGTTCCGGGAATTAATACTGAAGGTCTTCGCGGTTCTACATATTCACCGGATGACGGTTCTGCATCACCGCTCCTGGCTTTAAATGCTTTCTATTTTAAAAGTTTGGAATACGGTGCAAAATACAGATTCAACGAAAATGTGATCGATATAGAATTAGAAAATAATAAAATTACTAAAGTTATTACAAATAAAGGGCAATATTCTGCAAAAACCATCATTAATGCTTCAGGAAATAATGCAAAAGAAATTGGGAAGATGATGGGACTTGATTTGCCGGTAACTCCGGATAGTCATGAAGGAGCCATTTCTGAACCGGTAGAGAGATTTTTTGGTCCTATGATTGTTGATATGCGTCCTGCAAAAGGATCAGCAAATTACTATTTTTATCAAAATAATGAAGGACAGGTTATCTTCTGTATAACTCCATCTCCACCATATTTTGGAACGGATAACGATTCAACTTCTGAATTCCTACCTCAAATTGCCAAAAGAATGGTTGATCTTTATCCGCGACTTGCCAATTTGAAAGTCCGCAGAACCTGGCGTGGGCAATATCCAATGACACCGGACGGGTTCCCGATAGTTGGAAGATCAAAAGAAATCCCAAATCTGATAAATGCTGTTGGGATGTGCGGACAGGGCTATATGCTCGGTCCTGGCTTGGGCGAACTAATTACGCGAATTGTTACAAATGAGCTTTCTGATGATGATAAAAGAGCATTGAAAAGTTTTGATCCCTATCGCGATTTTTCTGGAATGGAGCAGTTTAAATAGATGAAAGTTCATATAGAGAAAATTGAAAATTACGATTTTGATAAGATCTATCAATTTATTGAAAAATTGCAGCTTGATAAAATTCTGAAAGATAAGAAAAAAATTCTGCTAAAGCCAAATCTATTAGGAGCATTTCCACCCGAAAAGGCTGTAACAACAAATCCGGTAGTTGTTGACGCAGTTGTTACTTACCTAAAAAATATTGGGAAAGATATCATATTGGGAGATAGCCCCGGAGGCTCAGCGTTGATCAAAAATGTCTGGGAAAAAACAGGCATGAATGAGATTGCTGAAAAACACGATATACATTTGGTTAATTTCAAAACTGGTGGAATAATTCACCAAAGAACAAAGAGTTTAGAATTTCCAATTACAAAATATATCTGGGATGTGGATGCTGTTATTAATCTCTGCAAATATAAAACTCATAGTTTGATGTCCTATACCGGAGCAGTAAAAAATCTTTACGGTCTTATCCCGGGTCTGAAAAAAACTGAATATCACAAAGAGCATCCTGAACATACCAAATTTGCAGAAGTGATTTCAGGATTATATTCGATCGTGAAAGATAGGATTGCTTATAATATTTTGGATGGAATTATTGGTATGGAAGGAGAGGGACCTTCGGCTGGAGATCCCAGAAATTTCGGTGTGATGATGGCTAGCAAGTCTGCCTCTGCTCTTGATTATGTAGCCTCAAGCATGATGGGGTTCCAACCAGATAAATTAGAATATATTTTACCTTCTTTAGAATCTGATAACATAAAAGAAAATGAAATCGAAATCCCTGAAGAATGGCAGAATTTCAAATTCCATAAAGTTAAGATAAAAAAAATTGGTTTATATATAAAAATATTGGCTTACTCACCAAAAGTATTGAAAGATATTTTTAAAAAACACTTTAATTATTATCCCGATTTTAATGATAAATGTAAGAAATGCAATATTTGTGTGGAAAGCTGTCCTATGCAAGTTATGGAGCTGAAAAAAGGGGATGCTCACCCAATTATTAATTATGATAAATGTATAAAATGTATGTGCTGTCATGAGATGTGTCCGCATCAGGCAATTTATGTGCATAAGAGCTTTCTGGCAAAATTCATATTAAAATAATTTGAAATTCTCCTTGCATTCAATTTTGGGTTTGGTAAAAACTGTAAAGCAAGAAGGAGGTGAATATGATTAGACTTAAATGGTTTGGTCATAGTATGTGGAAAATATCCATTAGTGAT
>DAOUTP010000301.1 GCA_030626645.1 Candidatus Cloacimonadota bacterium | reverse complement strand
TTTAGCATTTCAATATACTTCAACCGGAACAGGAACCAATAATACCACAGCCTGGGCAATAGATGATCTAATGGTGATGGGGTTTGAACCTTCATCTGCAGAAGAAATTTACAATATTCAAAATTACGGTCTTTCAAATTTCCCGAATCCATTCTCGAAAAATAGTAACGGCACTCAAATAAACTTTAATATTCCGCAAAATTCACAAAATGTTCATATTCAAATCTATAATATTAAAGGACAGAAGGTGAAAGATCTTTCCCCGAGCTTGTGTCATCCTGAGTTTATCGAAGGGTTTAATTCAGTTATTTGGGATGGAACTGATATGAAAAATTCAAAAGTGAGATCCGGGATATATTTGATAAATTTAAAGATAGACAATAAAATTGCTACCACAAAGAAATGTTTGGTAATTAATTAAAATAAGGAAAAGAGATGAAAGAACTTGAGAGACTCACCCTAAAATGTGTATTAGAGCGAAGTGCTATTCTTTATGCTGCAAAGCCATGTGTAAGCTGGGTAGATGGCAAACCTATTAGATACAATGAATTCTATGAACAAGTTAAAGAAGTTCAGCTTTTTATGCAGGAAGAAGGAATTGGCAAAGGTGATAAAGTTGCAATATTAAGTGAAAATTCACCTAACTGGGGTATAACCTATTTTGCAATAACAACCCTCGGTGCAGTTGCAGTTCCCATCCTCCCCGATTTCCGCGATAATGAAGTTCACCATATACTCAGGCATTCAGGTAGCAAGGCGATATTTATATCACAAAAGCAATTTCCTAAAATTGAAGAGTTGGAAAGTGATCTGATCAAACAACGCATTCTTATTGATGATTTTACAATTATACAACCCGAAACAACAATTGCCAAATTAAAGAGCACTATCTCCAAAACTACACGTCCACTTTCTAAACTTACCGATTCAGCTTTGAAACTAACTGGTCTCCGTTCATCTGATGTTAATGAAAATGATGTTGCCTGCATTCTTTATACTTCGGGAACAACAGGCAATTCAAAAGGTGTGGTTCTTACCCATAAGAATCTTGTTTTTGATTCTATTGAAATACTTACGATACAAAATGTTGTTGAAACTGATAGATTCGTCTCTGTACTTCCACTTCCTCATACTTATGAATGCACTTTAGGGCTCATCATGCCGATCATGAAAGGAGCTTCAATAAATTATCTTGATAAACTTCCTACACCTAGTGTTCTGCTTCCTGCTTTGCAAAAGATCAAACCAACAATTATGCTTACAGTTCCATTGATCATGGAAAAAATATTTAAAAACAAAATTCATCCGACTTTAACAGCAAACCCAATTTCTAAAGTACTTTATAGTTTTCCACCAACCAGGAAGTTACTTCATTATATAGCGGGCAAGAAGCTTTATAAATCATTCGGTGGAAAATTACATTTCTACGGCATTGGTGGTGCGCTTCTATCACCAGATGTAGAAAAGTTCTTAAGGGATTCCAAATTCCCTTATGCTATTGGTTATGGGCTAACAGAGACATCTCCATTGATTGCCGGATGCAACCCTAATATCACAAAATTCCGTTCAACAGGAATTGTTCCATCTAATATAAAAGTACGTATTTATGATCCTGATACAAAAACCGATGAAGGTGAAATTCAAGTTAAAGGTGATCTCGTGATGAAAGAATATTTCAAAGATCCTGAACGTACTAAAGAAGTATTTACAGATGATGGCTGGTTCAAGACCGGGGACCTTGGAATTATGAAGAATGGATATCTTTATATTAAGGGAAGACTGAAAAATGTTATCATTGGTTCAAGTGGAGAAAATATCTATCCTGAAGATATAGAATCTGTTATAAATCAGCATCCCGATGTATTGGAATCTATCGTTTACGAATCTGAAAGTAAGATAGTAGCACGTGTTCATTTGAATTATGAATTGATTGATAAAGAGCATAAAGCCAAACGAACCAACGAAAAACAAATGAGAGAATTTATTAATAACTTACTTCAAGATATCAGAAAAGGTGTGAATTCACAAGTTTCAACATTTTCCAGAATACATAGAATTATTGAACAGCGTGAACCGTTTGTAAAAACTCCTACTAAAAAAATTAAGCGGTATTTGTATACTGAATAGAATTTTTTGAACGGTCAATTCTGGGAATTGTCCTTACGTTTGGACTTGCCCTGATGCAAAGCTTGGGGCGAGAACAATCTCAATTAAACAATTCTCAACTCAAGTTCCTGCGGCTCTCGAGTCAAGTCTTGCTAAAATCATTTGTTTTTGAAATCAATTCGGTGAATTGTCCTTACGTTTGGACTTGCCCTGATGCAAAGCTTGGGGCGAGAACAATCTCTATTAAGAAATTCTCAA
>DAOUTP010000144.1 GCA_030626645.1 Candidatus Cloacimonadota bacterium | reverse complement strand
GAATAAATGGAGTTCTCCAGGCATTTGGAGAACCGGTTATATGGAATGTTGCATATGTCATCCAGCTGCAATAATCTCCGTTCGACTCAGTTGCATGCCAAACTACAAATGGGTCACCTGTATATGGATCGATTGCCAGAGATGTGAAACCTTCACGATAGACATCTGAATTAGCAGCATTACTCTCTACAAGTGTTCCATCCGGATTGAGATAACTGTAATATGCTCTACGGTCTGTAGCAATTGCTTGTGTTTCAGAACGCATGTAAGTTACATACCATCCACCTGCCGGATAATTATACGGCAGTGAAATTTCAGGTTGTTTCCTTAAATTATACCCATTGTAACTGAAAGGCATGTAGTCATAGAACGAACTTGTTAAGTAAGTTGTATACTCATCAGCACCATTAAGAATAAAGGAATACTCCGGTGCAGGGTCTTGATCCCTGGACACATTTCTTACTCCATAACGCATTCCTGAATAGTAGCTGTCTTTGGCAACTTGGGCAGGTTGCAAAAAATCTTCAGCTGCAAGTGAACACACTAACAAGCTTAAGCCCAAAACAATTAACATCTTTTTCATTTTTTCCTCCCTTTTTTAAAAGATTTTTCACAATTAATTAAAGCAAATCACGTACCACATATGATTTACAAAGACCTTAACAACATATACATTATGTGTTATTTCTTTCGTTTTCAACAAAATAGAAATCAAATATATTTGTAAAGAAAAATAAAGAAATCCATTTAATATTAACACATATTTAAACATTATGCGGTATTGATTCCGCAATATGTGTAAATTAGTTTACAAAACACTAATTTATTTCCAGTTTTTTTAATTTTGAATATAGTGTATTCCGGTCAATGCCAAGAATCTGAGCAGTTCTTGATTTATTGTATTTGGTTTCCACCAGAATACGTTTGATCAGTACTCTTTCCATTTCTGCGCTAACGATTGCTGTAATATCGGAGATTGATGAACCTTCTGATGTTATCATTTTATAGTATTTATCCAGAGATTCTATAAATATATTCTTCTGATTTAGACCAAATTCAAGTTCTAAAGAATTAGTTGTAATATGGTCTGTTTCCTCAAGCAATACTGCTTTTTTTATTACATGTTTTAACTCCCGTACATTTCCTGGCCATGCATAAGATTCCAAAGTACTCATTGTTTTGGGTAAGAACCCTTTGATGTTTTTTTCAAGCTCAATGTTAGCTTCTTTTAGGAATTGTTCAGCAATTATGGGGATATCATTTTTTCGTTCTTTTAATTGTGGAAGAACGATCGTGAATTCATTAAGCCGATGGAACAGATCATCTCTGAAATTGTTTTCCTGAACAGCTTTTATGATATCCAGATTTGTTGCAACGATTATCCTCACATCAATATTTTCTGGTTCTGTACTTCCGACTTTTGTTATCTTTTTTTCTTGTATTACCCGTAGTATCTTTGCCTGGGCTGATGGTGGTAGATTTGTGATCTCATCCAAGAAGAGGGTACCACCATTTGCGATTTCAAATTTACCTTTTTTTGCAGAAGAAGCTCCTGTAAATGCTCCCTTTTGATAACCGAATAATTCGCTTTCTACCAAAGTATCAGGAATAGCGCCGCAATCAATTGGAATGAATGATTCATTTTTTCTTTTACTTTTCTTATGGATCAATTTAGCAATAACTTCCTTACCTGTACCACTCTTCCCCTGAATTATTACGCTCATATCAGTGGAAGCAACGAGTTCTACCTGTTTTAATATACGCATGATCTCAGGGCTATTCCCCATCAGGATATCATCGTTTTTTTTAACTTCTAATTTTTGTCGTAGAATTTTTACTTCTCGTTTTAATTCATTTGTATCCAGAGCTTTGCGGATCACTATTTTCAATTCTTCATTCACAAACGGTTTTGTAATATAATCGTATGCACCAAGTTTCATTGTTTCTACTGCTGTCTCCACATCTCCGTAGGCTGTAATCATTATCACCAGAATTTCTTTTTCAAGCTTTGTAATTTGTTGCAGGATATCAATCCCATTCATCTCCGGTAGACGAATATCCAGAAGAACAAGATCGGGAGATTGTTCAATAATTGCCTTCAAGCCATCTTTCCCATTAGTTGCAGAAATTACTTCATATCCTTCATCAACCAATAAATTCTGCAGGATTACTTGCATATTCTTATTATCATCTACAATTACTATTTTGGTCATTTATTCTCCGTTCATGTTTGAATTGGAATTTCAACTATTGCTTCTGTTCCAATTTTTTCTTTGCTTTCTATTCGAATGCTGCCCTTGTGATCTTCAAAAATCTGGTGGGTCAGGCTCAATCCTAATCCTACACCATCTTCACGGGTTGTAAAAAATGGATCAAATATTTTTGAAAGATTCTTTTTTGAAATACCCTGTCCATTGTCTGCACAGATTACTTGAATATAATTCATTTTTTGTTCTACATCGAATTTAAGCTGTCCACCATCCGGCATTGCATTTATGGCATTAACCGCCAGATTTAAAAAGGCTTGTTCCAGCCATTTTGCATCAATGAGAGAATCCAATATCTTACCATTGGAATTTAAACTTACAACAATATTTTTCTCCTGACAACGTGCATCGATCCTCTTAATTACATTTTTCAAAACTTTGAGGATAGATCCTTTTTTAAATTTAACGTCACGTGGATTGGCAAAATCCAAAAGACCTTTTATGATATAATTTGCCTTATCGGAATCTTCCTGAATTATTTCAAGGAACTGCTGAACTTCTTTTGGATGCTCAAATTTACTCAGACATATCTGTGCAGAAGAGCTGATATTTCCTAGTGGATTACGTATCTCATGCGCAATTCCTGCAGCAAGTTCCCCTACTCCGGCCAGCCGCTCAGAACGCATTAATTGATTCTGTAGCTGTTTACGCTCCTGAATCTCTTTTGTTAATTTAATATTGGTTTTCTTTAGATCATGCGTTCTTTCCTCAACTTCTTTTTCTAATTTTATTTTTGCTTTTTTATTTAAGGTGTAACGGTAGAAGAAGATAAATCCAATTACTATGAGGATGAACAGTCCAAACACAAGAAGCAATAATGCCAGATTCTGTTTATCTGAACGTAATTTGTAAATCTCATTATCTTTTTGAAGAAGAACAATCTCCTTTTCCTGATCTTCAAGCAGAAGTTCAACCTCATATGTGGTCTGCATACCTGAAATTATTTCCATTCTCTCTTTTGTGAAAGTACTATCTTTGATGCTGGAATAAAGTTTGTAATAATGAAGAGATGTTTTATAATCTTTCTTGATGGAAAAAATATCAGAAATATTCTCATATATCTCAATCTGCAGATCTCTAACTTTAATTTCTTCTGCAATGATCAGTGCTCTTCTGAAATAATCCAAAGCTTGTGAAAATTGTTTTGTATCTTTATAAACTGTTGCTATATTATTCAATGTTGCGGCAATTCCTTTTTTCCTTCCAATCATTTTGTAAGAAGCCAATGATTCATGAAGATATTGTAAAGCCTGACTATATTTCTTCTGGTTTTTATAAGCAACTCCAATATTATTGGAAGCATCAGCAACTCCGTTGGGATTGGAAATTTCTTTGTAGAGGTCATGTGAATTGATATAGTATTTAAGTGCTATATCATATTGCTTCAAATCATCATAAATGATCCCGATATTATTAAGCTTTCCAGCAATTCCAAACTGGTTATCAAGTTCTTCTTCAATCTTGAGTGATCTGTGGTAATAATCCAGAGCTTTTCCGCGTTCGCCAATATCATCATAGATCATACCTATATTCCCAAGAGAACGAGCAATTCCATTTTTATCTTCCGTTTCCTCATGAATTTTGTGTGCACGTAAGTGATATTCTATTGCTTTATCGTAATTTGTAAGAACACGGAAGATTAATCCTATATTATCAAGTGTGGTTGCCTGACCGTATTTATTACCAATCTCTTCATAAACATGTTCCGCTCTTCGGAAATATTCCAACGCTTTGTTATAATCTGATAGATTTTGATAAACAATTCCAATATAATTCAAAGTACCTGCAGTACCAATCTTATTGCCCACTTCCTCTTCTATCTTGAGTGATTCAATAAAGTAATTGAGCGCCTGTTCATAGTTATTCAAACTCTCTTGAACTATTCCTAAATTATTCAATGCAATAATTATATCTTTTTTATCACCAATTTTTTTTCGTAGTTTCAGAGATCGTATAAAATGTTCTACAGCAGTAACATAATCATTGAGATAATAATATGCTCCCCCAACATTATTTATCGCTTCAGCTTCACCTTTTTTGTATTTTATTTTGCGGGAAAGCCTTAATGCTTTATTTCCATTTTCTTTAGATTTTTCAGGATCTATCTGCCAGAAAGCTTTGGATAACTGATTCATGGCATCAACTTTTTCTCTGCCAGTTGTCTTTTCTACTTTTGCTTTCAGGCTGTCTATTTCTGCAGTTTGGGCAATAAGTGATACAAATATCACCATCATTAACAATAGCGAAAATATTTTGATTTTCATGATCTGAACCTCTTTAAGAATCTTGCAAAGAATCTTGCAAAGATTGATGTGGGCTTTGCTAGAAATCCACTGATAACTTTTGCAACTTCTCTATCCTGCAAGTAACCATAAACCTTGTGCGGATTTTTTTGTCCATTATATTCATAAGTGTTGTTGATGATAATATCCTTCGGCTTGATATCTAAACTGTTTGGTAAATAGTCATCTGCAAGATCGTAATCCAGAGTAATTTTATCATCCAGATCAGAAAAATTATACCAACCGGAAGTTATGTTTTCTGGAGTCGGAGGTTTAGCATTTTGATGTATTTTTTCGTGCTGTTCTGTTAAGATCTTCTTAATAATAAGCGGAAAACCAAGAGGTGAACCAATAGTAATGAGGGTATCTATATTCAATTCGGTAACATCTTGGGTTAATGTATCATAGGCAATGATCGAGCCCATAGAGTGCCCGATCAGCATTATCCGTTTGTGCTTTTTTTTTTGGATAATTTCTATCAATCTATTTCTGAATGCATACTTGGCAATTTGCTCTTCATCAATCTTACAATAACCGTGATAATAAGCATCAAGTTCCTGGAACATCCGCCTGATAGTGGAATCAATTATTTTTTCAATT
>DAOUTP010000126.1 GCA_030626645.1 Candidatus Cloacimonadota bacterium | reverse complement strand
GTGAATATCAGGATCCGAGCTATCTCTTTATCTATCCTAATGATGCTGCTCTACTTTCCGAACTTGAAGATTTAACT
The DNA here is from genome assembly GCA_030626645.1 of Candidatus Cloacimonadota bacterium. GTDB lineage: Bacteria > Cloacimonadota > Cloacimonadia > Cloacimonadales > TCS61 > Tenebribacter. Next base: position 5,761 of record DAOUTP010000126.1, on the reverse strand, counting down.
GACTGGAAACATCAGAAAGGATTTGAAGTAAATTTAGCCAGTACAGCAGTAACAGGTGCTACCACTACTTCCATAAAGAACTATATCCAGAATGCCTATGATAACTGGGATAACCCGCCTGAGTTTGTTTGTTTTGTAGGTGATGTGGGTGCTCCTTATAGTATTCCAACTTATTACATAACTTACTACGGTGCAGAAGGCGATCATCCATATGCGCAACTGGAAGGAAATGATGTATTGGAAGATGTATTTCTTGGACGTATCTCAATAGCTTCCATCACAAATCTGCAAACCTATATTGCCAAAGTATTGAGTTATGAGAAAGAACCCTATATGGATGAGACAGGCTGGTATGATCATTCTATTATGGTGGGGGATCCTTCCTATTCAGGTCCATCAACGATCTTTACCAACCAATTCATAGTTGAGATGATGCAGCAGTATGCTCCCAATATTGTAGCTACAGAAGTCTATTCAGGAAGTTATTCCAGTATGATGGTCAGTAACTTAAATTCAGGTGTGAGCTATTTGAACTATCGTGGCTACATGAACATGAGCGGATTTGGAAATACAAATATATACAGTCTCTATAATTATAAGAAGTTGCCTTTTGCAGTTTTTCTAACTTGTGCAACCGGAAGTTTTGCTTCCGGTGAAAGTCGCAGTGAAGCATTTATCAGAGCAGGAAGTGCCGGTAATCCAACCGGTGCAATTGCTGCTATAGGAACCGCTACCACGGGTACACATACCAATTTCAATAATTGTATGGATGCCGGCATATTTTATGGTATTTTCGCAGATGGTATTTACAATCCGGGTGGTGCAGTAAACAGAGGTAAGCTTGCCTTGTATGAACATTACCCTCAAAATCCAGGTGGTCATGTAGATAATTTTACCCATATGAATACACTAATAGGTGATCCTGGTGTTGAGCTTTGGACCGGTATCCCACAGGATCTTATAGTAGATTATGAAACACAGATCTCTCCCGGAACGAATTATCTGGAAGTTACAGTTACAAATGACAATGAGGTTCCTTTGGAGAACGCCTGGGTAACAGCACTGAAGGGAGATGATGAGATATTTGCTACAGGCTATACAGATGAAAACGGTTACATTGCACTTCTGATCAATGCAAATGTAGTAGGCGCAGCTGACCTTACAGTTACTAAACACAATTACATCCCGCATCTGGGAGGATTTGATGTGGGAATAGTTGATAGATTTGTAAATGTATTCGATGTTTTGATCGATGATGATAACCTTGGAACATCTTCCGGTAATAACGATGAGCTGATAAATCCCGGTGAAGATATCGAGTTGCAGGTAAGCCTGAAGAACTTCGGTACTCAGTCTGCAGAATCTGTTACTGCTACCATAACAACAGATAATGATTTTGTTACGATCACAGATGCTGTTGAAGACTTTGGCTCAATTCCATCCGGAAATGCTGTTTTCTCTACCGATGATTTTGATATTTCCATTGCTGAAGATGTACTAGGTGGAACAGAGATTCAACTGAATGTTCTGATTGAAGACGGAAGTGGTAATCAGTGGACTGATGTTATATTCCTGGTTATATATGGAATTGATCTTTATGCTTCCAATTATGTTGTTTATAATGGTGGGAATGGAATATTAGATCCGGGTGAGGAAGTTGATATTGCAGTAACTCTTACCAATATTGGATCGATTACAGCAAATGGTATTGAAGGGATTTTAAGATGCAGTAACACTGGAATATCTATCCCAGATAGTATTGGAACTTTTGAATCTATATCCCCAGGTGATGAAGGTGATAATTATTCTGATATGTTTATCGCAAATGCAAGTTATCAGATTATACCCGGATCGCAAATACCTTTTACTTTAGAGTTAACTAACTCAGATGGTTTTAATAAGATAATTTCATTTATTATAAATATTGGAGTAGTATCTATTACAGATCCGCTTGGTCCTGATGAATATGGTTATTATTGTTATGACAGCAATGATATAAATTATGATTCTACACCCGTATACAATTGGGTAGAGATAGATCCGTCATATGGCGGATCAGGTACTTCATTGAACCTTTATGATAATGGTGATACGGGTGATACGGAAAATGTAAGTATGCCGTTCTCATTTAATTTTTATGGGATTCCCTATAATATGATCAGTGTCTGTTCAAATGGATGGATTGCACCTGGTGGAAGTACTCAGGGTTCTTTCATGAACAGTCCTATTCCCGGACCTCAAGGTCCATCACCCATGATAGCTCCTTTCTGGGATGATTTGAAAACTGGTGGTGGAAATGTATTCTATTATCACGATACGGATCTTCATATGTTTATTGTTGAGTGGTCTCGTATGCAGAATGATGAAGATAATTTTGAAGAGACATTTCAAATGATGATCTTGGATCCAGTTTATTATTCAACACCAAGCGGTGATGCTGAATTTCAATTTCAATACAAAGTTATCAACAATACCAGTTCTGGGTCTTATCCTTCTCAACACGGGCAATATTCTACAGTTGGTCTTGAGGATCATACAGGAACTATTGGATTAGAATATACATTTAATAATTCATATCCAACTGCAGCAGTGCCTCTTCAAAATGATCTTGCCTTAAAATTTACAACAGCGGGATCAATAATTCAGGATCCTCCTATTGCCAATTTTAGCCATGATAGCTATAACATAGTACTTTTACCGGGAGGAACCGAAACAAGACAATTAGAGATTTCCAATACAGGAGAAGCAAATCTTGCTTATAATATTACCAAGAATTATGATAACCCAGAAGATGGTTCAGGTGGACCTGATGCATACGGATATATTTGGATTGACAGTAATGAAATGAATGGTCCAGAGTATAGTTGGCGTGATATTTCAGCAGTTGGAACGGAAGTTACTTTTACACATAATGATATTGGAACAGAACTAATGCCCATAGGATTTGATTTTATCTTTTATGGTGATTTCTATTCTGAGTTTAGAATTAATCCTAATGGTTGGGTTGGCTTTGGTGATGATAATGAAGAATGGAATAATTTATCACTTCCGCATCCCGACAGTCCTCGTCCAGCATTGATACCTTTCTGGGATGATCTTGATCCTTTACAAGGCGGTAGCGTTTATTATTATAGTACTTCTGATAGCCTGGTTGTTTGGTTCGATGATGTGATACACTTCCCTGGAACATATAATGGAACTTATGACTTCGAGATTATTGTTTATGAAAATGGTGATGTTCTTTATCAATATCGTACTATGGATGGAACAATTGATTCTGCAACGATTGGTTTACAGAATGAGACGGGGAATATAGCTCTACAAATGGTGTATAATGGAAATTTTGTTGAAGATGAATATGCTGTCTTAATCGAAAGGATCATTGACTGGGTCGATTTAGATCAAACATTTGGTTACATTCCTAGCGGAGAAACGAACATAATTACAATTGAAGTTAGTGCTGAAGAATTAAATATTGGTGATTTTCTATGTGATCTATTGATTACAACAAACGATCCAGAAGCTTTTTCAATTACGATTCCTATTAATTTACACATATTGTCCGAAGTACCAATAATCAATTTATCTGAAGATGCGCTAGATTTTGGTAATATCCTAGTCGGAGATGATGCCACCGATACGCTCTTTGTAAGCAATCTGGGTGAAATTGACTTGGAAGTTTCAGATATTACAACCGGATTTATTGAATATGTTGTTGCTCCTGTAAGCTTCATCCTGGCATCGGGAGAAACTCAAGCAGTTGTAGTAACTTTTAATCCTCAAGAAGAACTGCTTTATGAAGATATAATGATCATAGAAAGTAATGATCCAATAAACTATCAATATGAGGTTTCGCTTAGTGGAGCGGGTTACGAACCAACAGGATTGGATGATCAACTTCCGCTAGTTACAAAAGTTAATCAAAACTACCCTAATCCTTTTAACCCGGAAACTACAATAGCTTTCTCCATTGCAAATAATACACAGCATGCACAGCTTGAGATCTTTAATGTGAAAGGGCAAAAAGTTAAAACTCTTGTGAATGAGAAACTTGAAGTTGGACATTATAATATTGTTTGGAATGGAACTGATAATTCAGGAAGGAAAGTGGCTTCGGGTGTCTATTTCTATAAATTCGATGCAAATGATTATCACAAGATTAACAAAATGTTATTAATAAAATAAAAAAAATAGAGGTAAAAAAATGAGAAGATTAATAGTTATACTCTTTGTTGTCTCAATTTCACTTTTAAACGCACAATTAGAGTGGACCGAAGAAATTCCAGTTAGACAAGGTGTGAATATTGAATGGTACAGATCTGCCAATGGTGTTGATGGTGGTGTTGTTTTTGTCTGGTCTGATACAAGAACCGGGGTAAGAGATGTTTGGGCTCAGAAATATGATGCTGACGGAAATAAGGTTTGGGCAGAAAATGGAATATTGGTAAATGGTGAATTAAGCCGCCAGGAAGATCCGGTTATTATTCATACTGGAAACGGTGAAGTTATCATAGCCTGGGTTGATTTCAGAAACGAAGAAGCAGGCGATATCTATGCACAAAAAATATCCAGTGACGGTGTATTGCAATGGGCAGAAGAGGGTGTTCCTCTTTGTTTGTTTGAGGATATTCAAATATCCCTGAATATTGTACCCGATGATAATGGTGGTGCTTATGTGATCTGGCTCGATAGTAGAGCTACCGCTGGTACTGATATTTACGGAACTCATATTGATACAAATGGAAATATTGTTGCAGGTTGGGCAGCTGATGGTAATCCTATCACCAATGAAAGTGGTAGCCAGAATCAGCATACATTTTGGGAAGATGGTTCAAATGGTGCAATTATAGCATGGCATGACGAAAGAAATCCTGATGATGCTAATATTTATATACAGCGTATTGCTTCAAATGGAGATCTTCTTTGGGATGAAAACGGCAATCTGTTAACCGGGGCTATTGGTCTACAGGAAAAACCAAAGATAACTCCCGATGGAACCGGAAACTTCATATTCTCATGGCGTGATATGGGAACAGACACTTTTGGTGACATTAAAGCTCAACGTGTCGATTTGAATGGGAATCTGCTTTGGGCAAATGAAGTGGAAGTGTATGTCGGAGAAGCAATACAGCGTAATGCACGGATTACCAAGGCTTCTGATAATGGAGCTATAATTGTATGGGAAGATGGTAGGAATGAATCAAGTGAAAACTATAAAGATATTTATGCACAAAAACTCGATACTGATGGTAACTTACAATGGAATGCCTCTGGCATTGAGATCGTTCAAGCATTAAATAATCAACTAAATCCTCGCATAAGTGGTGATGACAATGGTGGTGCCTGGATCATTTGGGAAGATGGTAGAGTTAATAATCATCCTCATGAAGATATTTATATCCAACATGTGAATTCTAACGGAACATTTGAATTGCCGGTAAACGGGTTTGATGTATGTTCGGCTAATGGTTGGCAATTCTCTCCGCTTGTAAAACTCTCTGAAAATAAAGTTTTCTGTGTATGGGGAGATAATAGAACCGGGTCAACGGGATTGTATGTTCAATTACTAGATAACTCAGGAAACACAATTTTAGAAGATGATGGTGAGATAATCTATTATGGACTCTGTGGAGATTCACATAATCAACATATCCTAACTAATAATGATAAAAAAATCGTGATCTGGGAAGATACAAGAAATGCAGGTTATGGATTCCAAATTTATTATCAGGTAATTAATGATGATGGATCTTTTGAACTT
>DAOUTP010000283.1 GCA_030626645.1 Candidatus Cloacimonadota bacterium | reverse complement strand
TTGACGTTAATATCCTAAATTCAGTCATATTGGTTTATATTTCCAATGAGAGGATAAAATTGAAATATAGTGATAATAATCTGCATGAATTGCAGCAGATATCATATAATTATTCTTTATATCGTACAGGAGATTTCACACTATCTGATGAAGTCTCGATGAAGACTATTGGTCTCTTTCTATTAAAAGCGGATGAGATTGAAGAAGATAATGCAATCAAATGGATAGTAAATACTTCCAAGATCCATATTCAAGCACATTTTAGAACAACTAAACTGGAACACATTAAAATCAAGAAATATCAGCAAGATATATTAGAGAAAATAAATAGCAATCTTATCACAGAAACTGATGTTGAATTGAAGGAAATTTTCAAAGAAGTCTTGCAAACTTTGAATACTGAAGAGATGAGAACCATACTCTTTTATTTTCAATGTAATAAGAGAATCAATATTATGCATACTACACTTGGAATTTCAAATGATGCCCTAAGAAAGAAAATTTCACGAATCAAACGTAAACTGAAAGCAGAAACTTTTAAAAAACTTGGAGCCATTGCAACGAAGAAAATTATTACACCAAAAATTAGTGATCTTATTGTAAAATTCTTAAAAAGTTTTAAAACAAATTTAGAACAAAATTCTCTTGAAAAAATGTACTATTACTTTTCTGAAGTTGACCTAGATAATTATAATCCAACCTATGAAATATTGAAAATTGTGGATTATGAAATTAAGCTAACTAATTCAATATATAAAGTATGGATAATTTTCAAAAATAAAAAGAGTGAAACAGATTCCTTTTATATTGAATTTTTTATTGATGATAAAAACCACTTAAAGATATTAACACCTCCACAAAAGAGTGAGAAAGTATTCAAATTCAATAAAGATTCGGAAGAAGGAAAAAAGATCTTACAAATGCTGAATTCTGCAACTGTTGATAAAACAGGTGTTAGTAGATTTTCATCCGAAGAATTGGAAAAAATATTGAAGCAGATCGAAGAAAAGAAAAAACCTAATAATTAGAAAAACAAATCCTTCACCAGTTTATATTAACACAAGCGAAGACCAAATCAATTATTTAAGCAGCATACATTTCTTTGAAGCTACGTAATTCCCATTAACTATTAGTTTGAAAACATAAACTCCGGAAGAAACAAGTTGGTTGTTTTCATCGGTTCCATTCCAGTTAATACTGTAATTATTTTCTCCTCGTCCTTCGATAAACTCAGGATGACACAAGCTCGGAGAAAGATCTTTAACTTTTTGCCCTTTGATGTTGTAGATTTCAAGATTCACAAAATCGGAATTTTGTGTTACTGAGAATGAAATCATTGTTGATGGATTAAAGGGATTTGGATAGTTAGTTAAATTGTGATCAGGTTTTACTAAATGTTCATCATTCACAGAAACACTTTCTGAAACTATTTTAATGTCCGTAGCATACACTCCAACTGTATATTCATTTAAAAGATTTTCATTAATATCATAAATCTTAACTGTAAAATTCTGTCCCCATTCCCCACCGAGAACAAAAAGATTTTCATTATTGGAAGTAACCATAGTTCCACCTGGAGTGAAAGGATTCGAATTGTCATAGATTATCTCAAAAGTACTTGCATCATAAGCATAAAGTGATGAACCTAAACCATCAGCTACGTAAACGATATTATTTGACATTAAAGCAAAATTACTGGTTACACCACCAATCTCCAGAGTGTTTGTAACTGTATTTGATACAGGATCAATTATGCAGATCTTACCAAAGATCGTACTCCAATCGCCTCCACAGCTCACATGAATATTCCCATTAATTGCTGCCAGAAATTGCGGGTTAACTTCGGTTGGAATTGTTGCTTCTACATTGAATGTAAATAAATCGATAACACTAACAGAACAGTTGGAATATCCTGTTCCGTAATCACTATTTCCTACATATAATTTCCCATCCAAAATAGCCATACCGGCAGGATTTCCACCGACTGTAATAGAACTTACCACCTCATCGGTTTCGATATCTATTTTATAAACTTTATTTATCATCCCGCCTGTTACGTAGACATGGTCTTCATCAATAATAATATCATATGGATTGGAAGAATTCTCAATGTAAATATTTGTAATCGTATTACCTGTATTAATATCAATTTTTTGGACACTGTTATCTCCAGAATTTACAACATAGGCAAACTCACCTGTTAATCCCACACGATTGGGCATTGAACCAAGAACACAAAATACTTCCTCCACATCACCAGTTTCAAAATCAATTCTGGATAAAGTTTCACTTCCTGAATTCACTACAAAACCAACTGTTGCCCACAAATTCAATGCTGCTAACATTAATAGAATAACTAAACCTTTTTTCATTTTCATCCATCTCCATTTATTTTTTTCTCGATCCAAAGTTTGTCGTGGGATCGCTTCTTTTTCTTCTCGTTCCCAAGTTTGTCTTGGGATTGCTAATTTAAATCCATCATAATGTCTCGTTCAGGAGTGAACGAGCTACACTACATTTATTTTGTTTACCGCAAATTAACTTGAAACTCCCTCTCCTCTCAGGAGAGGGTTGGGGTGAGGTTTTCATA
>DAOUTP010000122.1 GCA_030626645.1 Candidatus Cloacimonadota bacterium | reverse complement strand
CTTCAGGGATGGAATAATTTCCGTTATAATATGGAAAGAATCTACATTCCATATCCTGGAAGCCTTCATCATTTGCATATAAGTAGAATGCCTCATAAGGATTAATATCTGTTACTGTTTCAAATTTTCCATCTCTGTAAACATAAACAACATTTGCTATGTTGTCTACTTCAACGGCATTCTCAAATGAACTGTTGTGACCTGCATTATTTATGATAAGATTGTGTGGATTATAAGGACACAAATGTTGATTTGGTATGAGATTCCAACCTGGATTTAAGACAAAAGAAAATTCATCTTTCATAATTGAATCTGTATGAGTATAAGAGCCTGTAACTTCAGCGTTGAGCCAGTATCCACTCCCAAATTCAAATTCCTCAGAAGCTCCAAAATTATTAAACGGAAGTGGGAACAGCAGTTCAGAATCTGTTCCAAATATTTCCGATACGAAGAACGATTCTTCACTGATCCACGGATTGGTGATCAACTGCCAGCCTTCGGTGAATTCAATTGTATATTCCAATGGTACGATACCGTAAGTTCCCGATGAATGATATTCATAAATTGTTCCATCGATAGAATGAACGTTAATAACGATTTTAGCATTATGGATCTCAATATCTTCTGGTGATTCCCAAATATATTGCTCTTCCAATTGGTTCACATAATCAGCTATTATTATAGTGGTCTCGTCATTTTGTATTGAAATATCAAAATAGTCGATTAATTGATAAAAATGGGATTGCCATTCAATTAATAATTCGTCTCCGCCTTGCAGAAGCTGATTTTGCGAATTTGTAAAATTAACATAAGGATGCAGATCACCCCAATATAATTTGAAATCGTAATAGGTTGTATCTTCGGCAAAGAAGATGTGATTTTCATTAACCATATTTGTGATCTGATCAGTTTGCAAGTCTTCCAAAAATAAGTTACCGTTATTATTCATGAATTCCGGACAGACTGAAATTTCCATTTGTTCGCCAAGTTGATTCGTTCTTATTTTTAAATCCCAGGTTTTGTAATACTCAAAAGGTGAGAATTCACCATGAACTTGTTGTTGAAGGTACATTCCGCCAGGAGCCCAAAATTGTTCATAAAAGGCTGAAAAGATATATTCGTCAGGTAAAATTGTGTTTTTTCCCAGGTCATAGTTCATGTCCCTCCAATCTGTAGCAAATTGGTTTTTAGAGAATGTGATAGAATCAATAATAGTTGAGTTAGAATTTGAAACATACAAATCGAAGTAATAATCTGGTGAGCAGCTACATAAATCATCATAAAAAATTTCATCACTTTCTTCATTTACCGATGAAATTTGATATGTATAGATCAATCCATTTTCTACATCCTCATCAAAGTAAGAATATTCTTCACCGGGATTTTGAGTTCCAACCAATAAGGGATTTATTTCCCAACTATCGATCTGGATAAATTCTTCGCCCTCAATTTTCCTGTAGATATTAAATCCCAAATTTCCATTTTGCTCTTCTGCTGTCCATCTGATGTTGGTTCTAGAATCAAGTCCAATTGCAACTAGGTCATTGATCTCAACGGGAGGAGTGATAACTTCAATTTCCACTGAAGGAAGTGAGGAGTTTCCATTTTTATCAACAGAGCGGATCTGGAAAAAATAATGATTATTGATTTCAAGATTATACACTGCATAATTGCTTCGCAAAGGACTGGCAAGAATCGAAAGATCTTCCCGATTAATTATTGTGTAATTACCGGGATTTATTGCTTCATCTGAAAAGAGGATTTCATATGAATGAAAATCGTAGGAAGAGATGGGTTCCCATTCCAGCTCAATTGAATTGTGATCCACATTGATTGCTGCAAAGTTTTGCGGAGTGGATGGAGCAACTCCATCATCCAGTTCTAAAGCCTCCGGTAAAATTTCCATCATAGCATCTATCCAATATGAATAATAAGCAAGCGTCTTTTCAAACAGCATATCCATCTGGAATATATTAGTTCCCGGATCAATTCCATAAAACCAGTGATAATTTTCTTCCGATTCCTCATAACTACCAGGTAGCTCATCCATCTCCATATGGAAGAAAGGATCAAAAACATCATAATTATTCCAATCCTGGTATGTATAGAGTTTTTGCCTGTTTCCGCTATATCCCGGAAGATCAACATCATCATTAACCGGATATGGCTCACCTTCCCAATTATAAAATAGAAAATCGTAATAAGAATAATAAACCGAATAATAATCGTTCAGTAAAACCTCTGCATTGGAACCTATTGAGTTCTGCGGGATAACAACATGCTCGGTTGCGTTTATCATATCAAGATGCATATCAGATAGATCTCTGATAGGTAGATTCGGACAATTGTTCGTTGCAGATATCTGACAATCGGGGTGACCATCATGTCTGTCCCAATCATAACTGTGGATCTGGGCGGAGAATTCTCTTCTGTTAAATTCTTCCCTGATGTTATCACAAAATGATTTATATGCTATATTAAATGCGACACTATCATTTCTGGAAGGATCACAAAGCGATAAGGAATTTGAATAATTACCTTGATTAGTCCACAACACTTCTCGTCCGGCCCCAGAGATAAGTAAGAACTTCGCATCCCAATCTTTGAAACATTTATAGCCGATAACCGGAGAAATAAAATCATCATTTGGATGCGGAACTGTAACAATTATGGGGTTTGTAGATTGCGGGTTATGAATGAAAAGTCCCCAACCATAATCGAAAGAACCAACCTCATCATCTTGCCCGTGTAAGTTCCCGTTTCCATCAAAATACTCAAGATTCAATATCTCACGCAAAAGATAGTATGTATTACCGGTATCCGTATCATTAAATTCTACAACATTATAAGGAAAACTAAAAAAATCCAGCATACTTTGCACAGCAAAATAATTCCCAGCCAGGAAAGCATCAATAATATATTGCCATTGTTCCAGCATGTTTTCATCCGGTAAGACAAAAGATCCAAAACCTTCAGTTTGCACATCCCACGGCGAGTATAGATTATAACCTTCATCTGCGATCCCTTCTGTAACATGAGATATCCAGTTATCATACTCACATTCATCTGCATTCCCATACAGAAAATCTGTAAATGATGCTGTCTCAATAACTATCGAAGATGCATAAACCCATATAGATAGGGATATGATCAGAAAAGATATTCTCTTCATTAATTAACTCCTCTTTTACAGATACAAATGTCCTGCTATCTGTCAAATAATTTTTGTTCAGTGGAACACCAGTTTGTTTTCGGCATAATAATAAAATTATTTAGTTAATCTATTTTGCTGATGAATTATTAGATGCTGAGGAGATGATAACAGTGGTTACTATTGTATTATGAATTTTTCCAATAATATATGAATTAGTAAATTGCGTTCTAGCTGAGAGAAACAATCCAAACTAATTTAACAAATAGTTGGATATCGTCAACATCGTTGACAGAAGTTTTTTTTTGAAGTTACTATTCTCTCTCCTCTCAGCATCCAATAATGTAGTAATCCAGCTTGCAGCACCATTTTTGCAATGGTGTGGATCTACTTATTATGGTTTTCCGGTCAAAAGATATCAAGTACTACAGGTTATGTGATTATTTCATTCACAAAACAACCAAGGAAAGCAGGAAATTTGAGTTCTATTCAGTTTTGAGAATAAAATATTTTAATATTGACCCATATTTCAAGCCTATTAGATTGAAACCATACTATTTATATATGATTAGTGAAAATGTTTTAAATTTTACTTGCAAAAAATAAGGGAGAATAAGTTTCTCGGAACAGAATGTGCATTATAAAAAGAAGAAAATAATTTAGGAGGACGTATAATGTTTAAAAATTTACAAAACCAAAAAGGATTCAGTCTTATTGAATTGTTAGTTGTTGTTGTTATTATTGCTATTTTGGCAGCTATTGCGGTACCGATCTACATGAGTTATGTTAATCAGGCAAGATCAACAGAAGCTCAATCTGCAATTGCAGCATTGCGTCAAACTTACAGAGTTCATTATCAAACTTATGGTTCAACCACAGATTTTGATATTGAAACTGCTTTGGAAGATACCAATCTTGGTAACAGAACTGAGAAAAACTGGGAATTTGAAGTTGTAGGTAACCCGCCAAAAAAATATATGGCTACCTCAACAGCGGAATTTCCTGCAGGTGAAGGGAAACAGGTTTGGTATGATGTAGACGATGCTAAATTTCATGGTTACGGTATTGATGATGAGCTAGACGAAGAAGAAATCCTCGATTAAATAAAGGAGGGTATCTTTTTGACTGTTAAGGAACTATTACAATTTACTTCAGATGCTGGTGCATCTGATCTGCACATAAGTGCAGGATCTGTGCCCATGATCAGGGTTTTGGGCTCGATGAAGAAACTCAATTTGCCGGTGTTGAGCGTTAAGGAAGTTGAAGATCTGATTTTTAGCACCATGAATAATTCTCAAATAACAATTTTTAAGGAAAAGTTGGAAATCGATTTTTCTACAAAATTGGATGATGATACACGCTTCCGTGTTAACGCTTTCCATCAGGTTAATGGCTTAGGCGTTGCCTTCCGTGTTATTCCTAATGCCATAAAAGATTTTGATGATCTCCATCTTCCGGAAATCCTGGCAAGGCTTTCAATGAGACAGCGTGGGTTGATTTTGGTAACAGGACCTACGGGTAGTGGTAAATCTACAACACTTTCTACAATGGTCGATTACATTAACGATCATAAACATTGTCATATTATAACAATTGAAGATCCGATCGAATTCATGCACAGAAGCAAGAACTCTCTCGTCAACCAGCGGGAAGTAGGGCACGATACCTGGTCATTTAAGATAGCGTTACGTTCTGCTTTGCGTGAGGATCCGGATGTGATACTTGTGGGAGAAATGCGCGACCTTGAAACAGTGTCTTTGGCTTTAACTGCAGCTGAAACGGGTCACCTTGTACTTGCTACATTGCATACAAGTAGTGCTACTAAGTCAATCGACAGGGTTATTGATATGTTTCCAAAAGAGCAGCAGGCTCAAGTTCGTTCTATGCTTTCTGAATCGCTTCAGGCAGTTATAGCTCAAACTCTGCTTCCAATGAAAGACGAAAGCGATAGAATACCAGCTCTTGAAATTATGATCGCGAATAATGCTGTTAAAAATCTTATTCGTGAAGAAAAAACATATCAGATACCTTCTGTAATCCAATCTGGAAATAAAGAAGGAATGCAATCCAAGGATCAATCATTATACAATCATGTAATGAATGGTTATCTCGATAGAAAAGTAGCCGAAGAAGTGGCAGATAATCCAAAGATGTTTGCTACGGGGACGGCTTTTTAAAATGTTTAAAAAATTATTGAGTTCTGAAGATGGTTTTGGTATTATTCAAGCTCTTGCAGGTTTGATAATAGTAACCATTGCTCTTAGTGGTTTATTCTTAAGCTCGTACTTCGCCTGGCATAGCGCCATTGGAAATTACCATTATAGAGTTGTTCTTTTAAAAGCACATCAGAAATTAGAGCAAGTCAAATATGTTAATAGGATCAACGAAAAAGAGACTTATCTTAATACAATTACTTCAGGAAATTTTCTAATAGATGATACGGATGGAGAATCTGTTTGGGGTCTCATTCATCCTGTTACAAGAACTACTCGTACAGACCTGATAATTTCTCAATACGTCGATTACGATATGATCAGTGTGAAAATAACCTGGCGGGATGGACCGGAATATTTCCTTAATAACATTTTAAATAAGGAAAGAACACTTATTTTGCGTGAAGATTATTTCTATAGAACTGATGCGGAGGAATAGCTATGAAAATATTAAAAAATAATAAAGGCTATTCACTCATTGAGATAATTGCCGGTTTTCCACTTGTAACTTTGGTCTTTGTGATATTTGGTATCGGCATAATTCACTTTACGACTACATT
>DAOUTP010000194.1 GCA_030626645.1 Candidatus Cloacimonadota bacterium | reverse complement strand
TGTTAAATATATCGAAACTATGTGAAACATTTTGCTTGACACGAAAAGATAGACGCCGTTAAAAGTGCCACCTAAAAGGAGGAATAACGTATGGGAAAAGTATCAATAACCATTAATGGTTCTGAAGTAAAAAATATTTATCCAGCTATCACGATTGCTGTATCAGCAGCAGCTAGCGGTGATGATGTAATTTTGTTTATATTACCTAGTGGATTACCGGCTTTTAAGAAAGGAGCATATGCTGAATTGAACGAGAAGGCTCCTAAGCTTCCGGATCTGGTAGAGATGATGGAAGGACTTGAAATGCTTGGATCTCGCATTCTGATATGTGAACTTGGGTTTGAAGTTCATGGTTTAAAAGAAGAAGACCTTGTGGAAGGCATTGAAATAGTAGGCGCTACTACATTCGTTGCAGAAGCTCAAGGATCAGATCTGACATTTTCATTCTAACAAATAATAAGAAGAGGAGAAAAAATGGCTGTAAAAGTATTAGATTGTGTGGGACTTAAATGCCCTCAACCTATTTTAAAAGTAGTTGCTTATATTCCACAAATGGAAGCAGGCGACATATTGGAAGTTAAGGCAGATTGTCCTTCTTTTCCAACTGACATGAAAGCCTGGTGTAACAGAACAGGTAAAACACTCTTGTTCTGTATGGATGATGGTTCTGGGACGCATTCAGCTCAAATCCAGTTTTAACTTTATGGGAGTGCACTGATTTAGTGTACTCCTTTTTTTATTTATATTTAAATTGAGGAACAATGGAAAATTTTAAACCTAAGATCGTAGGATTCCTTTGTAACTGGTGTACATATGCTGCAGCAGATCTTGCCGGTGCTTCAAGAAAGGAGATAAACCCAGCTTTGAATGTTGTGAGAGTTATGTGTACAAGCAGAATAGATCAGAATTTATTATTAAATACATATTTTAGTGGAGCAGACGGTATTCTGGTGGCCGGCTGACATCCCGGTGATTGTCATTACCAGGTTGGTAATTACTATGCACGTCGTAGAATTTCGTTATTAAAGAAAGTTTTTGAAACACTCAAAATTGATCCTGAGAGAATTCAATTAACTTGGATTTCAGCTTCAGAAGGGAAAAGATATATACAAGTTGTAAATGAATTCTCAGATAAAATTGCAAAATTAGGACCAAATCCTGTAAGACAGGATACACATATATAAATAATAACCAATGAAGAAAAACTATAAAAACAATAACCTTAAAAGAAGCGTTTGTAAAAGTAAATATAATTTCATTATATAAGGAATATTAAATGGATCATTCTGATAATGTGTTAATAATAGGTTCTGGTGTTGCAGGAATGGAAGCTAGCCTTATGCTTTCCAAAGCAGGTAAGAAAGTAACATTGGTAGAAAAACTTTCTCTAATTGGCGGGAAAACAATTAAAAATGAAGAAACGTTTCCAAACATGGATTGTTCTACTTGTCTTGTAGCTCCCATTCAGCAGGAGATCTTGCAGGATGGTAACATTAATGTTCTTACATCAAGTTTGGTGGAAGAAGTAAAAGGTGATGCAGGAAAGTTCACTGTGACAATCAATAAAAAGGCTGGGTATGTTGATCTGGTGGCTTGTCTTGGTTGTGGAATGTGTTATCCTGTTTGCCCAGTAGAATTGATCAATGAATGGGAAGAAAACCTGACCAATAAGAAAGCGATCTACGTTCCTTGTGCCGGGGCGTTACCAAATGTTCCTGTAATAAATGCTGAAATGTGTTTGCAGTTAAATGGTACTGAAACCTGCAATAAATGTGTGGAAGCTTGCATGTTCGGTGCAATTAACATGACTGAAAAAGATGAGAAATTAAAAGTAAATGTTGGTGCAATCCTGGTAGCAACAGGTTATGATATGCTTGATGTAAGTACGATCAAGAATTTAGGTTATGGTAAATATCCGGGTGTTTATACTGCTATGGAATTCGAAAGACTTTTCGCTGCAAATGGACCAACCGAAGGAGAACTGGTAATGAGAGATGGAAAAACAATTCCTACTTCTATTGCTATTATTCATTGCACTGGTAGATCACAAACTCATTATTGCTCTAATGTTTGCTGTATGGCTTCTTCCAAACATGCTCATTTTTTGCATCATAAACTTCCAGATGCAAAGATATTTAATATTTATTCGGATATTTGTCTTCCAGATAAAACTTATCAGAAATTCCATGAAGATGTAAAAGCACATTCTTCCAAATTTATCTACCAAGCAGATCGTGATAAAATGAAGATCAGCGAAGATAAGGGCAAATTAAAAGTAGAGTATTTGGATAATAATAATAAAGATGCTTTCATTCAAATTGATATGGTAATTATAGCAAATGCTTTAGTGCCTGCAATTGGAAGTGATGATCTTGGAAAAGTACTGGGACTAAAGCATGATAAATTTGGTTTTATAGAAGCTCAACCTTTCAGAATAGGTTCTGTTACAACTTCGAAATCTGGTGTCTTTGTTGCTGGGTGTGCAGAGGGTCCTAAAGATATTCAGAATTCGGTTATTCAATCAGAAGCTGCTGTGGCACAGATTATGTCACTTTTAAATGGAGAATGATATAATATGAGTAAAGTTGAATATCCAATATCGAACAAGGAATGATGAATGATGAGGGAAAAAGTTTTTATTTGGAAATTGGAAATTCCGTGTTCATCATTGGAGATTTTATAATGCAGAAAGAAATGAATAACAAATATCGAACAGGAATTAAAAAGATTTTAACTAATAGTTTTAAATTCTCTTTTGTTTTTATTGTTGGTTTTGTTCGTTGTTAAATTAAGGAAATAATATGAGTGAGAAAATCGGAATCTATGTTTGTGAATGTGGACCTAATATTGCCTCCAAAGTAGATATTGAAAAGATCATGCAGGAACTTGCTGAACTTGAAGATTTCAAAGATAAAGAATTAGTAATAAAAAACCATAAATTGCTTTGCTCAGTGGAGGGAAAGAAATTCCTGGAAGATGAGATCAATGAAAATAATTTAACTCATCTAGTCTGTGCTGCTTGTTCACCACGAGATCATGATACTACCTTTATTAATGTTTGTAAAAAAACAAAACTTAATCCTTATATGTATCAAATTGTGAATATTCGTGAACATTGTGCATGGATAATTCCTGATAAGGATGAAGCTACTTCCAAAGCCGTTCGCATGATCCATGGCGGGATGGATAGAGTTTTGTATCAGCAACCTTTAGAGGAAATACAACTCGATAGTAATCCTGATGTCCTGATCATCGGTGGTGGAATTGCCGGGATGGAAGCAGCACTTACTCTTGCCGGTAAAGACCGAGCAGTTTATCTTATAGAGAAATCTGAAAATTTGGGTGGGAAATCTGCTAAACTAAAGGAACTTCTACCTAGACAAGGTGTTAACCTGAATGTCTTACATCAAAAGATTTCTGATGTTCAAAGTAACAAATACATTAAAGTCTTTACTAATACAGAATTGGATACAATAGTCGGATTCCTGGGCAATTTTGAAATTGTGATAAAGGATATGAACGATCCTAATAGCACAACTGAACTTCTCGCAGGAGCTGTTGTTGTTGCAACCGGGTTCGATCTTACTGATGTCTCTTCACTCGATTCTTACAACATACAGAAGAGTGACGAAGTTTATAATGCACTGGAAATTGAAGAGATGCTATCCCAACAGGGCAAGGTAACAATGCAGAATGGAAAAGAACCGGGAAAAGTTGCTCTAATACATTGTGTTGGTCGCCCTGAAGTTGGATATTGTTCAAAAGCATG
>DAOUTP010000161.1 GCA_030626645.1 Candidatus Cloacimonadota bacterium | reverse complement strand
CTGATGAATTTACTTTCAATCTAATAGTTAATGAAATTGTTACGAATGAATTTACAATTGCAAATGTTGGAGAAGGAGTTGGTGAATATACAATCGAACTGATCTATACTGGTGATTGGCTGGAACTTGATTCTTATAACGGAGAAGTGCAACCCGGAGATACAGATACAATAATGCTTACAGTAGATCCTGATGGATTGGGAAATGGAGAATATACTGCAGAAATAAGCATTACCGATAACAGAAATGTAACTATTATTCCCGTTACACTTACAATAGAATTTGTAAATGCAGATGATGATCTTATTCCTGTTACTGCTCTTATTGGAAATCATCCTAATCCGTTCAATCCGAGCACAACAATTTCATTCTCAGTAGCACAAACGTCCTCGTTTGTGTCTTTGGACATCTATAATATCAAAGCTCAAAAAATTAAAACTCTTATTCAAGGTTATTTTGGTTCAGGTTTTCATAATGCTGTTTGGAATGGAAATGATGACAAAGGTGAACCTGTAAGCTCTGGAGTTTATTTTTACAAATTGAATGTTAACGGTAAAACTGAAGCAACCAAGAAAATGCTGCTTCTAAAGTAATATAATAAACCCGGCTTGAGAATTTCTCAGGCTGGGTTATTTTTTTGCTAAATTCTTATCTCTCTTTCCCATAACTCATCCTGCTGCTTGCACCACCATAGTTTTTTTTACGAAGGCGTGTCCTTCTCTTGCAAGAGAAGGAACCAGCCAAAGGCTGACAAGCATAAGAAGCCGTCGAGAGATGAACCCCTTCCCCAATCCTTCCCCTTAAGCTAATGGGAAGGGAGGAAAAAACATTATTGAAAGAAAATTTTCTAAGCACATTTTTTTCTGCTCTTAGTCTTTTCTTAATCTTTTTGACTTTTCCTTTTGCTTTTATCTTTAGTCTTTATTATTTTTTGTCCTCCACAAAACGATCTCGATTCTTTTTTTATTTCGTAATTCCTAATTTCTAATCACTCTTCCCTCTCCTTGCTTTTCTCCGATCATTCCTAATTTCTAACTCCTAATTCCTAATCACTCTTCCCTATTGTGCAATTATTCCCACGACTAAAGTCATGGGCTATTTTTTATTCTTTTCTTTTCTTGCTCTTCTCAAATAATTCTTAATTATTATTTGTAATTATTAATTAGTCCTCACTTTCCTAATTTCTAGTTTCTAATTGCTAATTACTCTTCTCTTACTCAGGCACTTCCGTACTTTCGTACTTCGCACTTCTTTTTCTAATTGACACTTAACTTATCTTTATTCAATTTCGGTTTTGCATAAATTAAATTGCTTTAAAGGAAACGAAATTGAAATTGAACATTGATTTAAAAGAATTGGAATTTGGCTAAGGAGAGTATACAATAACTTTTTCCAAAAAGTTATTGTATACATTTTTTGTATAACTATAGGTTAGTTATGTATACCTTTTCTAAGGGCGTGGCATACATATGTTAGCAACAGCATAAAAAGGAGTAGAAGATGAAAAAAATTATGATAATCGTAGTTTTGATGATTTGTTCGATATTAGTAGCTCAAAATGCAGTTTGGGAAAATCCCAAACCATTTGTTCTTGGTGATAACATTGAAATCCAGCAGCCAACAATTAAAACATCTGATGGAAATACGATTTTCTTCTGGTCAAAAACTGAACTAGATGGAAGAATAATGTATGCCACCAAATTGAACGAAATAGGAGAATTTCAATGGTCTGAAGAGAAGAAGATCATATGTGAATATGAACCAGCTTTAGTATTAATTGATGTAAAACAAATAAATGACAATTGTTATGTTCTTAGATTCGGGCATGTTGAATATAAGCAAGGTCCTTATAATATGCTCTACAACATAATGGATGAAAATGGAAATATGCTCTGGGCTGAATGTTTCAATATTTTGGATTACAATGAAGATTTATTACCTGGTTTTTATTTCAGAGATTCAAATAGCGGTTTCAACCTTATTTGTTATAATGAAGATAATACTGAAACTAAAATTTTACATTTTAATTTAGATGGAACTGTGATCGAAATAGATGTAACAGGTTATACGTATGCAAACAGAAATCCATATGAAATCGTTAATCTGAATAATTTCTATTATTTGCTCTATAATGTTGCTGGGGAACTGTACCTATCCAAACTGAATATTGATTTTGAACCGATTAATACTGCTATAATTGATTTAAACGTTTTGATTTACGGGAATGATACGATTCATTTTTATCCATACAATAATGAATTCCTAGTTTATCTATGCATTGATGGAATAGCCTGTAAAATTTCGGAAAGTGGTGAATTAATCTGGAGTACAAATGTGAATGCCAGTTTTAGCGACACAAAATCCGGGATTACCGGAAATGGCGATCTAATAGTAATTGATAAATACTTAAACGATTTTATAAATTATTCTATGATCAATAATAATGGTGTTATTGAAGTCGAACAAACAATTTTACAGGGAGAAGAGATCTATAATCATAATTTTCATGTTTCTTATAATGGAATTGATGAAATCAATGTGATTGTGGGTTCATATAATAATAGTACTTTTACTTTCGCTGCTCAAACAATTGATCTGTATGGGAACATGACTTATCCGATCGATGGTCTGCCGTTGGGTATTTATCCTGAATATTTAAATTTAGTTTTAACCTCCTACACAGATACTTTTTCTTATTTATCATTGGAAACAACCGCAGAATTCAATACAGACTTAAGAATAAGTACTTACAATGATTATGGCAATCAAATTATTCCTGAAGATCAGATGATTTTGGAATCATCTTTTGTTTCCAGAACCTGGTATGCTTGCTCCAATTACATCGAAGATGAAAACTGTGCAATGATTGCTTATGTCTCCAATCGAGGAGAATATTGGAATGGGGAAGTATATCTGCAAAAGATAAATCAATTCGGGGAATTAGTCTATGAAGAGGAGAGCCGACTTTTAAATGTTTATGAATCGCACGAAGATATTACCGATGTTATTATTGATAATGAAGGTTATGTGTTTATTGTTTATGAAATATCTGATTATTACGATTATCTAAAATGTGACGTATTTGACCGATTAGGAAATTTTATTCAAACTTACGAATTAGATAACGGAGATATTGGATATTACACTGTGCATCATATTACTGATGAAGGAGTAATAATTGGTTGGGAAAAAAATGATTGTTATGCAAAAATATTAAAACTCGATCAGAATAATATCCTTTGGGCTAATCCAATTACTAAATATTTCCCAGGTGTTCACGGTGTAAGCATATACATCACAGATAATTATCTTTATTGCAGGCATTTCGATAGTCCTTGGTATGCAAGATACTTATATAGATTTGAAGAAGATGGATCTACCAGTCCCGGTTGGTTGAATGGATTTAACTTGAATTCAATAGAGAACTTAATTTCAATTTCTAGTTATCAACAAGCAAATGACTGTTTTTACTTCCTTGGTCAAATTTCCGAAGAGGAATTCCAGCTTCTCGCTGTTAATGACCAACAGCAAGTATTTTTAGATGATCTGAATATAACAATTCCTTATTATTCAGGATCGTTTGATTTATATGCTGATGATAATATTTATTTAGCTAGCGCTGATACCTTGCAGCAACAAATTAATGTACAAAAATATGATTTTAGTGGGCAGCTCATTTGGGATAATAATATAATTTACCTTGATCCAAATGAAAGAAATGGAATGGTTTTTAAATCATCCAGCGCAAACAGTATTTCCTTAGTTTCAACAGAATCACAGAATTTTCGTTTAGCTTCTTGTGATTTGGATGGAAACGTAGTTACACCATTATATGGCAGCACAATAACAGATAGTCGGGGAGAAAAAAGGCTGATCGGGGCACACGAAATGGATAATGGCCAGTTTCTGGTAATCTGGAGAGATCAATGTGTTGAGAATATCCTGGATGGTGATGTAATTCAATATAATGCGATTTGCGGTCAACTCTTCGATTTCAGTTCTTTGGGGAGTAATGAGAACACAATACAATCTTCTTATTCTTATCAATTATCAAACTACCCCAACCCTTTCAACCCAGAAACAACAATTTCGTTTTCAATCCCAAATGAGAGTGAAATAGAACTTTCAGTTTATAATATTAAGGGTCAAAAAGTGAAAGTTATCTTAAAAGACAATTTCGAAAAAGGAAATCATTCAATTGTTTGGAATGGTATTGATGAATCCAATAATCATGTAAGTACAGGAATCTATTACTATAAACTTAAAGTAAACGGTAAAGCTGAAGCTGTGGAAAAATGTTTGCTGTTAAAGTAAGAAAGCAGTTGCTAACAGGCGTGTCGGCAGTCGGGCTGGTCAGTGTTCTTTGCCTGAATCGTACCGATTCAGGTTTGGTCGGTTTGTTCGGTCGTGATCCGGCAGCTGCCGGATTGCCGCCGCACACGCAGAACATTAACCAACACTTGTACGCCTTGGAGTATTCCGCTTCGCTCCATGTTGGTTAACGCCGGGCGTGACACTGTAAAAGACTCGCAACAATATCGAAGCGGAACATCGTTTAAAATTACGTCCACGGGGACTCGCAAATAGACAACCCTTGACTTTTTATTTGCTCGTCTTTTATCATCTTACTAATCG
>DAOUTP010000108.1 GCA_030626645.1 Candidatus Cloacimonadota bacterium | reverse complement strand
TCAATTTGTATTAGCTTATAACATATGTACGCCACGCCATTTTTTTTGTATACATAACTAACCTATAGTTATACAAAAAATGTATACAATAACTTTTTCTAGTTGGTTATTGTATACCATTCAATTCTCAATATTGATATTCAAATTATCAGGTGAACTCTTTATCTTATCAATCGTATTCTTTGTCAATCTAACCTTCTCATGTCTCAATTTGTCTGAAAATCCACTTTTCTTTATTTCTATTGTGAAATTCTTTTTAAATTGGATTTTAGTCAAGATAGAAATTTAGATCCCCAGTCAAGCTGAGGATGACAAGATTATGTTTGCTCTAACATTTCTGCGGACAGCTCGGTGAGCTGTCCCTACAATAATTTACTATTGTAATAGCAGAACATTGTTCTGCCTGTCGTTGGTACTTATAGCAAGTCGTGTCATTTGAGCGCGATTCTAATATTCTTTTAGGGTTTAGATTTATTCTTTTCATACTTTGCAAGCATAGCCATTACCTCAGGAGGAAAATTATTTGTGAAAATGATATGACCTTTACTGGCGATTCTTTTTTTTGAAAATTCATCAGCTTTATATCGACGTGGCATTACAACACTAAGAACTGAACCTAAAGCTCCAATTGAAATACTATACCCAAATAAAACGATAGCTCCCAAGCCATTATAAAAGGCCCCTTCAGCAGTTTCTGGTTTCTTTAAGAATTGTGTTAACGCTAACCCAACACCGGTATAAAAACCTATAGCTAAAGGTAGAACATTCATATAGTTATCAGCTTGGATTCGCTTTATCTTATTGTATGGGATATATTCTGCATAAGTTATAATTAATTCTGCTTTGTAAGGTAAACGGCTATTCCATAAAATTAAGCCAGATTTACCACAACAAAGAATTTGAGAGGTTCTTATCGAACCATCTTTCATTCTTATCTTTACTACTTCGAATAATTCAGATGGATACATGCTGGATAAGAGAAATAGGATCAGTGAACATAATATGATCTTTTTAAATGTCATGGTTGGACTTCCCGTATCATTTTATTGATTAAGTTAATTTCCGGATGACTTTGTATTAGGCAATAATCTCTAATTATTTTTAAATTCCTATCATGTTTATTGGAACGTGCCATATTCAAGTTTTTTGGAATATTTGTAAAAATATCAAGCAGCAGCGTAAGTCCAGACCCAAGAATTATGTTAAAAATACCATTGAACCCAAGAATACTGGTAATATCTTGATCACGAAAATTTATTAGGGTAATTGCTCCTCCAATTAGTAATGTTGTTGTAAATGCTTTCTTGGCACTTTTATCCATGCTTTTTGGAATCCTGAGCATAACTTTATTAAGATTTGATATCTTAATTGCATAAATGTTTCTATAAGAATCATTTAAAAGAGAATTTATGTTGAACTCATCAAATCCTGTCCAAATGTATAGTAGAGAGTCACTACAATAAAGCGGCTCGCACTTGAAAGATGTTTCATCTTTAAACTCTAAAATAACAAGTTTGGCTGATAACACGGTGAATAATCCTAAAACTAGAATCAATATCAACAACCATTTTTTCATAAAATATTCCTTAATCGAGAATCAAAACTAATAATAGAGATCAACTCTATATTGTCAATTATGTTGATTTAAGTATTATTTGAAACTTCCCTAACCCATTCATTCACATTAGAGTTATGGATTGCTAAACTAAAACTTCAAAGTCAATTGCTGTATTGGCTTATATGATCTGCGATGACAATCGAGGATGCCATATTTATCAAGAGCTGCAATATGTTCCTTTGTGGGATATCCTTTATTCTGTTTGAAATTATACTGTGGAAATTTTTCATGAAGTTTGTGCATAAGTCTGTCACGAGTAACTTTTGCCAGAATTGAGGCAGCAGCAATTGAAGCAATTTTTCCATCACCTTTTACAATTGCCTTAGAAAATTCAACTAACTTTTTAGGTATTTTATTTCCATCAATTAAACATAAATCCGGTTTGACTTTCAGAGCTAGAACAGCTTCTTCCATTCCATAAAGTGTTGCTTGCAAAATGTTTATCTTATCAATTATCTCAGGTGAGACTACCTTAACTTCCCAGCAAATTGCTTCTTCTGTAATTATTTTATAAAGTTCTTCCCGCTTCTTTTCACTCAGTTTCTTAGAATCGTTTAGTCCTGGAATTTTCTTATTCAAATCCAAAATAACAGCAGCCGTTACAACCGGCCCTGCCAGCGGTCCACGACCGGCTTCATCAACTCCGGCTATAACTCCAAATTCTTTAGTAAAGTTCTTCTCAGCTTTATATAAAGGCATTACTTTTCCAAAACAAAGAACAACCGTGAGAAATTAGATTCAAGTATTTTAGGATCGTGATCAACAAGATTCTCATCATAACCTATGCGATAAATTCCCTTTAATTTGAATTCGGTTTTTTTAATGTTTTTTATTAACTCACTAATTTTAAATATTTTTTGCTTATGTTCTTCATCATATCTGGCAAATAGAAATCCCTTTTTCTTAAAAAAAGTAAGTTTTGATACTTGAATATTTTCTGAATCTTCAAAATCACTTTGATGTATGAAAATATCATCTTGTGATTGCTCAATATTAATAAAACCATCAAAGTTCATCTTACTGTTTCTCGGGGTTGTAACATCAAAAACAAAAATTCCGTTCGCAACCAGAGTATTATGAACATTATTAAGTAATAGATCTACTTTCTTCATACTTAGTAAATAATTTAAACTGTCAAAAAGTAAAAGAACAAGATCATATTTATGTTTTGGAAGCTGGTCCGTCATTTTCTGTAATTTCAGATTTGGAGGAAAAGGTTTTTCAGAAGCTATTTTCAGCATTTCCGGGGAGATATCAGAAGCATCCACTTTGAGTCCTTTCTTAACTAATTGCGATGCAATATTAGCAGTTCCGCAGGCAAGTTCCAAAATCTTTTCAGGACTTTTGCCATAAGCTTTATTATATTGTGATAAAATAAAATCTATCCAGTTTTTATAGTCAACATGTCCCATATATTTGTCATAATATTCAGCAAATATACCATAATTATTGTTAGTAATCTCATCGGGTTTTGAGATCATTTTTTCCGCAAATTTTATTGCCTGTAGAAGGCTCCTTTCCGAGGCTATACCTTTGCCGGCTATATCGTATGCAGTTCCGTGATCAACCGATGTGCGGATGAATGGTAGACCAAGTGTAACGTTAACTCCCTCATCGGCTGAGATCATTTTAAACGGGATCAGCCCCTGATCGTGATAAGCAGAAATTATCATATCATAAGTAGTTGCTTTTGTAGCAAAAAATGTATCAGCAGGGAAGGGACCATCAATGTAAATATTTTCTTCTTTTAAATCCTTTAGAATCGAAGCAATAAGCTGATCTTCATTCCCGAAAGCTCCATTCTCGCCTGCATGAGGATTTACTGCCAGCATGGCAATTTTTGGATTCTCTATCATTTTATTTGTCTCTTGATGGATCAATCTGAATTTAGTTTTAAGTGATGATGAAGTAAAATGTTTTGATACATCAGATACTGCGATATGAGTGGTTAGAAGCGAGAGATTAAAATATGGACCCCAGAATGACATTATCACATTTTTTGTGTTAGAACTTGTTGCAAAAAATTCTGTGTGTCCAATAAAAGTTGGATGTGTTTTACGGATCGCATCTTTACTTACAGGTGCAGTAACAACGGCTGCAATGCTTTTGGAATTAATATCCACAGCGCAACGTGATAGTATCTCATAAGCGATCTTTCCACTTTCTGCAGTTGGCTTTCCCATTTGAATTTTACTGTCGATCTCAATCCAATAAATATTTTCAGGAGAAGTTGCATCTGTGCTTTTATCAATTTTTACAATAGGATTACCATCATTAAATATATCAAGTTTACCATAAACTATAAAAATTATATCTTTTCGTAATTTTAAAAATCTAATAGCTTTGGAAGTAATTTCCGGACCTATTCCGGCTGGATCTCCTGTTGTGATTGCTATTTTCTTCATAGCTCCTCTCCTACCTTAAATTTACTTATAAATAAATTTCCCCAAAAAAACACTCAATTTGTCAATTTATTTGTTGTCATAAAAGTATTAAATAATAATTTAGCAAAGCAAAGAAAATGATATGTTTAGAATTCTGCATTTAATGAAAGGAGAAATTATGATAAGAAATCCTGTAGTTGCTGGTAGTTTTTATCCGGGTGATTCAAGTATTTTAACAAATATGATAACCGATTATTTGCAGAAAGCAATAATTAGAGAGGAGCAAGGTGATATATTAGGAGTGATATCACCTCATGCCGGATTTGTTTATTCCGGGCAGTGTGCAGCTTTCAGCTTTAATGCGTTAAAGAAAAAGGATTTTGATCTGGCTGTGATAATTGCACCAAGTCATAGATTTGCTGATTTTGATTTTTCGCTAGGCGATTATGATGAGTATTTAACTCCTTTAGGTGGAGTTAAAGTAGCAAAGGATATTATTAATGATTTGAAAGTTAGATACAAAATGGAAACAAGTTATTATGCAAATAATATTGAGCATTCTCTGGAAGTACAATTACCATTTCTACAGCAAGTAAAACCGAATGCTAAGATAGTTCCAATACTGTTGGGAGAACAAAATCCGGAGAACAGTAGACGACTATCCAGTATCCTGGCAGAATATTTCAAAGACCGTTTAGATAACACAGTTTTTATTATCAGCAGTGACCAGAGTCATTATTATGATAGTGAAATAGCAACCGAGATGGATACCAAACTTGCTAAGAATCTAGAGAATCTGGATATCATTGAAATGGAAAATAATATGAAGCTGGGTAATGTAGAAGCTTGTGGTATAGGAGGTATCTTAACTTTAATGAATCTTGCTAAAGAATTTAATTATTCCAAAATTAAAAATCTGGATTACAGAAATTCCGGTGAAGTAAGTGGTGACTATAAGCAGGTTGTTGGTTATCTCTCTAGTTGTGTGTATAAATAATTTGACAATAAATCCATAAATTCGGATTTTGCTTTTTGAAGTGAGCGGGAGTAGCTCAGTGGTAGAGCTCCACGTTGCCAACGTGGTTGTCGCGAGTTCGAATCTCGTCTCCCGCTCCATTATAAATTTTGGCGACATCGCCAAGTGGTAAGGCAAAGGTCTGCAAAATCTTTATCCCCGGTTCGAATCCGGGTGTCGCCTCCATATGTGTGTTCTGAGTGGATATATTCTTGCCGGAGTGGTGGAATTGGTAGACACAAGGGACTTAAAATCCCTCGATCTTTGGGTCGTGCCGGTTCAAGTCCGGCCTCTGGTACCAAATAGAAGCGCTAACCATTGGTTAGCGCTTTTTATTTAAAAAAATATTAACTTGTAATCAGCGTATTGATTATTATGTTTTACTATTTATTCCAATTTATTTACATATTTTATGAATGATTTAATTCTACTGTCAGAAACAGGATTCTGCCAATTTCCATCTTCTTTAAAATGTGAACCAATAATAAAACCATCAGCAAGATCCCAAAATTTATCAATATTATTTATTGTAATTCCAGAGCCTATAAGGATTGGGAGATCACAAGTTTTGCGTACTTTTTGTAATTCTTTTATATCTGCTTCTTCCGCAGTTGATTTGCCGGTAATAATTATCCCATCTGCAAGAAAAAATTTGCAAGCTTCAGCGAAATCTGTGATATCAAGATCAGATGTGATTGAATGTGAAGAGTGTTTCTTTTTTATATCTGCAAATATTGCAATATCTTCAGCTCCGATATTTTTTCTATATCGCATAAGTTCTCCTGCACAAGCGTTCATCAATCCCTCGTCTGCAATATGAGAATAGACAAAACCTTCAACTCGGATAAATTCGCATCCTGATGCTTGAGCAACTGCCAGCGCTTCCATATTGGCTCCTGCCAATATCTGAACACCACATGAGATGGATATATTCTTATTAACTTCAGATGCAATGGCTGTCATTGAAGCTGTTATTTCCGGTCCTACTTTTCTGTTCAGATACGGCACATCGTGCATGTTTTCCAAGATGATAGCATCTAATCCATTTTGTTCATACAATTTTGCTTCCTGAACCGCTTGAGAGATTATTTGTGAGATGGAGTAATTATTATTCGGTGTGCCGGGAAGCGCATCAACATGAACCATTCCGATGATCATTTTTTTCTTTTTCATTTCATTTATGATATTCATAATTTATCCTCGCTAATTATTGGTGATTTTCTCTTAGTATAATACTTATAAATAATTCCATAACCTGCTAATCCAAATGAAGTTGCAATTATCCCCATATACAGTTCATCTACATTCTGCCAGAATCCGGTTAGATCAATGTTTCGCCAAACACTTACAGTAATAACACCCAAAATACTGGCAAAAACAAATTGGTGATCTTTTAT
>DAOUTP010000358.1 GCA_030626645.1 Candidatus Cloacimonadota bacterium | reverse complement strand
TTGCAATTGTTGTGCTTGCTGCTTCCTATATGTGGTTTACTGAAGTATTACAAAACAAGAACATGACGATAGTGAAAGTAAAATTTCATAATGCAGGGAATGTTGAAGTAGGCAGTAGTGTAACAGTGAGTGGTGTGAAAAAGGGTCGGGTTAAAGAAATAGAAGTTGCTCCGGATGGAGTTGTTATTGATCTGCAGGTTAAGATAGATTTTCCATTACGGGAAGGAACACAGTTCTCTGTAATTGAGTCTAACCTTATGGGTGATGTGCAAGTAGAGATCATACCTGGTTCTGATAGTGAAAACCTTGATCTAACTCAGATCCAAAATGGTGAAAAAAGATACGGACTTATGAAACTTGTTTCCGAACTCAGCAGTGTAGTTGCTGATTTTCAAACTGTAATGGATAAAATCGCTGGAGATGAGAATTTTGTGATGCAGATAGATTCGGTTATCGACACAACCCAGATGGTTATTAGTAAGATCAATAGAAGTCTGGATAGAAACACTGAAGAATTTGAAAAACTCATCTCTAATGCAAATCAGCTTACTGCAAAACTGAATAAGCTTGTTACAACAAATGAAGAGAGTATTTCCAATTCAATGGAAAAGTCTTCGGAAGTTATTTCTGCCATTAATTCAACTCTGGATGACATAAAAGAAACATCAATTAGCATTCGTAATATAACTGAGAAAATGCAAAGTGAGAAAAGCAGTATTAATAAACTTATGAGTGATGATGAATTATATGATAATTTAATTCGTTCATCAGCCAGATTGGATTCTTTATTAAAAGATATTAAAGAAAATCCCAAGAGATATTTTAATATTAAAATTCTTTAAATATAAAGAAATAGGACACGAATGACACGGATAGAACGGATTTTCACAGATAAAGAAATGGAAAGGATTTCCAACTTTCGCCTGTGGTTACGGCTTGGCAAGCAGTGTGACAGACAGATTCATTACTAAAAATGATTCATGTAAATAGTTAGTGTAATCTCGTTACAAAGTTTGTCTTCGTAATGCTTGTGTTGTTCCCAAGACAAATTTGAGAAAAAGTTTTTCCTTCTCCTTGCAGGAGAAGGTGTCTGACCACTCCAGAGTGGTCAGGCGGATGAGGTAGAAAAATTTAGGAGAATAAATGAAAAAAATCGTTTTTGCAACTATGCTGGTATTCATTTCAATGCAACTCTTTGCCTACAATTTTGGTAAGAATAAAATACAAAGTTCCAAGATGGAATGGGAGAAGATAGAATCTCTTCATTTTGATATTTATTATCCAAGCCAAAATAAAGAGTTTGGAAAACTCGCTGTTCTTATAGCTGAGGAAGCATATTATCACATAAAAGAAGATTTCCAGCGTCCTGTTATGAATAGGATTCCGATAATATTATACAAATCACACGATGATTTTGAAGCTACTAATGTTATTGGTGCCCTTCTGGGTGAAGGTGTTGGCGGTTTTACTGAAACTGCTCACAATAAAGTTGCAGTTCCCTTCGATGGTGATTATAAAAAGATGGAAGAAGTCCTTACGCACGAACTTACACATGCTTATGTTAATGAGATGAATAATAACAGGAGCAGATTGCTTACGATGAATGTCCTGCCGTTCTGGTTCCAGGAAGGCTTGCCGGAATTTGAAGCTGTTCATGGTGAATCGGTCTACAATAATATGTTCGTTATTGATCTACTCTTAAATGATAGAATTGGAAATCTGGGAATGATCGGTGGATATTACGCATATAGACTGGGAGAATCCTTTCTGGTGTATATTGAGGAAGAATTTGACCGGAACAAGGTTATGGAATTGTTCTATGCGATAAGGTTCAATAGAAATACTGACATTGCCTTTAAGAAGGTTTTTGGAAAAGATTTTGAACAGATACAATTACAATGGAAGAATTTCCTGAAAAGAAAGTACT
>DAOUTP010000151.1 GCA_030626645.1 Candidatus Cloacimonadota bacterium | reverse complement strand
TTATCATTTCGCCAGTCAGGTTGGGAAATTATACCTACTTTGTAGCCTTCTGCTTCCAGAGTTCTGGCAATAATAACGGGACCAAAGCTGGGATGATCAACATAGGCATCACCGGTTATAATGATAATATCTAGTTGTTTCCAACCTCTGTCTTTAAGGTCTTTTTGAGATGTTGGTAAAAAGCTGTTCATAAAAAAAGCGACGCTTTAGCGCCGCAAAAATTGTAATTACCAGATCACGGATTTAATCTGATAATATTGATTGCTTGAGTTCCTCTATCGGTTTCGATGGTGTCAAATTCTACTTCCTCACCCGGGATGAGTGTTTTTCTACCCAATTCTGATACTGTTACTATTGATTTCCAGTGAACGAAAAATTCTTTTCCCTCCTCTGTCATTACAAAACCATAACCCTTCCCTTCATCAAACCATTTTATAGTTCCCTTCATTTTTTTCTTCCTTATTCGTTTTTTTACAATTTCTAATTACTCCCAAATAAAGCAAGTGATTTTTATTCTGTAAGTTGTGAGAATACAATAATGTGATCATCGCCCTTTCTTAAAATGAACATTACAACTGAATTATCACCTTTAAGTTTTATCTTCTTTCGAAACTTTTCTACCGATTCCGTGAAGCCGCGTGTCTTAATTATCAACTCACCAATTTCATTTTCGCGAACATATTTGCGGATTTTTTTTAGATCGTACTTCATAATCTCTTTCACTTCAAATATTTTCCCGAAATCACTATGAACAATCTGTGAACCGGTCAGTAGTGCAAGTTTGGGATCTATGAGGTCATATCCTATCTTACTCCCCAATTCCTGAACCAAACCAGCTCTGATAATTGCAGGATCAGGTTCAAATAAGTATTTCTGAATATCTGTGACTTCAATTTTTATATTAGAATTCTGTATTGTAAGATTGGAAAATAAAAGTACTGCTTTTCGCTCACAATTCTTGGTAGCGAGTTTTCCCATACATAACAGGATCTCTTTCAATGTCCCATTTTCCGAGACAAATTCGAGTGTTGAATCGTCTGGCAGATCCAATCTTTTATAATCAATTGCGGGAGATAATTTAACGGCAATATTCGGGCAGATCTTATTTAATTCCACAATTTTAGAAAATGGTGGTGAATACTCTTCAGGAGCTATTTTTCGGGAAGTGCCAGGTCGTCTGTCAGGGTCAATAAATATTGCTTCGACTATTTTGTTGAATTCTTCTGCTCTACCTAAGTTAAAATTGATGTTATTCAAATTCTGATTTCCACAATTATATTCAGCGAGTTTTAGTGTATCGGCATCCAGATCAATTGCATATACTTGTTCTTTGCCTTTTGCAATATTTATTAGATCTACTCCGATCCCGCAACATAGATCTGCTATATTTTTGAATGCTTCAAACTTTCTTGCATGATATTTTGCCAGTTCCCAGGAACTGGATTGCTGTGCTCCCTGTTCTGTGAAAAGAAGTTCATTTGAGATTTGTATCTTTTTTAAATTCCTTTTTTGTATTTTGATCTGACTAAGCATTTCTTTTATTGGTTTGTCTGGATTATCAGAGACTAACTGTTGAATATCATTAATAGTAATTTCCTTTAATTTTTGAATCTCCTTAAAGAATTTTCTGTTCTTGTTTTCTTTTAGAAATTCTAATAATTTATCAATATTCATAAAATAGAGGTTTGGATTTTAAGTTTATCTGTCAAACAAAAATAGAAAGTCCAATCTTACTTGTCACACTGAGTACGAACCCTTCGTCAAGCTCAGGACAGGCTTCGTGAAATATCGAAGTGTTAAATCACTTTAATTATCTATTATTATCCTTCGTCCTTCGACTCCGCTCAGGATGACACAAGCTCAGGATGACCTTTGAATAATAAAAAACTGGCAAACAGAAGTCCGCCAGTTTTACAGGTGGGTAAACACCCTCTATTTTGTGCATGCTAATATTTATTTAAGCAGGATACATTTCTTCACATCTACTGTGGTATTATCAACTTCCAATTTGTAGAAATAAATTCCTGAACTTGCTTGTTTCCCATTATTGTCTGTACCGTTCCAATGTATGTTTTGCAGGCCTTTTGTTTTAAACTCTGCGTTTGCCAATACGCGTACTTTCTGCCCACGAATATTGTAAACATTCAAATCAACTTTACTATCCTGTGGAAGACTGAACGAGATATTTGTAACAGGGTTGAACGGATTGGGATAGTTCTGATTAAGAATTGGAACTGCAGGTGTAACAGTTAAATCTTCTGCATCCGTTACCACTTCATTATCACCGTAATAACCTGTTCTTCTGTAATTTCCACGATAAGTTGACCAAGGAATTTTGGTTCCTTTTGGAAGTTTACAATCGATAATAAGAGCACCGGCAGCAATACCTGAGATAAAATCAAAATCACCATCACCATCTATGTCTTCTACGCTTGCTGGTCCATAAGCACCAATATCAACTATAACAGGAGCAAATTCTACTTCAGTTCCATCATTATGAAAAGCGTAAAAATCGTTAGCAACTGTGAAGCAAACTAACTCAATATTATCATCATTATCAAGATCAACTGCCAACGGTGGATTCGATATTAACCTTGAAATATCTACAGGCCAACCTGGTAATATATCACCTTCTTGATGCATAATATAAAATTCACCATTAATTGTTGTGAAGGCAATATCCAATTCTTCATCATTATCAAAATCTGCTGCAATAGCAGATCCGGCAACTTTTGAATTCAATTCTTGCGTAACAAGAATTTCACCAGTCGGACTGATAATGTGCAGGTTGTTATCAACTGTACCGATCACGATTTTTTTATTATCAAGCACAATTGGAGCAGTTGCGGAGACGGCAGAAAGCTCAATTGGGAATCCTTCGATGTTCTCACCATCATCTCCGAACACATATAGATTTCCATCAAGTGTTGAGATCAATATTTCGCTTTTCCCATTATTATTAAGATCAGCTGAAGCCATATCACGGAAAAGTGTCATTGGAAGTTCTACAGGGAAATTGGGAAGCATGACACCATTATTATCAAATACAGATAAGTTATTATCGAGATCAAATGTAACAATATCCATCTGACCATCTCCATTCACATCTGTTATCATAGGCGTGAGCAGATTTTGAGATTCTACAGAACAGCTAAAGATTTGCGAGCCGGAAGTATCCAATGCATAAATATTTCCACCCTTGTCTGCTATGACGATTTCATTGATATCATCATTATTAATATCTCCAAACGCTGCACTTTTCCAGATATTATAATCTCCTCCTGACCATGGGAAACCGCTTACCATCTGCGCATCAGAATGGAGCAAATTAATATTAGACTCTGCATCCACGATAAGAATATCTTTCTCATTATCACCATCAAAATCACAGATTATTGAATTTGCTAAAACCTGATTACCTGCATACCATGGCCAATTCTGTTGAAAGAGAGATACTTCAAATTCCATTGTATAATCTTTCTCAAATAGACCGCCACCACTAACCGGAGCAGAAATATGTAATGTATAAAGATATGTATCATAATTGCAGTCCTGTGGAGTTTGAATGATAAATGAGGGACCGGTTACAGTGGTTCCGACCGGAATATTTCCAAATTCAACTGTTCCATTAATAACTTCAATTGTATCATCTTCAAATGTAATAGTAGCTGAAACATTTTCTGCATCAGCCCAACCTTCCATATTTTCCAATTCTATGAATACCTCTATTTGTTCTCCCGGGTTCGGAGTATTGTCATTATCACCATATAAAGAGTCATCATAAAGTACTCCTACCGGATGGATATACGGGAAAGAGCCGTTAGCATATTTTACTTCAACAGAAGGATCTCCCAATATTACAAGTTCATAATGTACCCATCGCATTACGCCATTACTCAAAGCCATATTTACAAGTTCTGCCCGTGATTGGGATAGTGATTTTCCCAATTGACGCTGATCATCATTGAACATAGCTTCAAAGAAAGCGATATCATAATATTGTGAAGGACCATCCGTATTTCCAGGACTGTACCAGCCGTATCTTGTATTCCCAATAAAAGCATATAAACCATGCTCGGAAATCACCAGGTTCTCTCCGATACACTCATTAGCTGAGCTGGTTGCTTCATCAAAAGCTGCCGGATAACATCCTTGAGTGTAGGCAAAACCATAATTTGTATTTGTATAAGTGTTTACATAACTCGAAGTCTGTCCAAATACAATATTCTCATTTGAGTGTCCCATATGATTGATCACAGCAAGACCGCCATTAATTGCATCACGAACTGTACCGGAACTATAAGTTCCTTCACGTTGGTAAAGTCGATTTACATGATAATCTTCTTCTAAACTTGGAGCCAGATCAGCGACTTCATCTTTATAATCTCCACCCCAGGTTAAGGGACTGTTGTTCAAGTTCTCTCCAATTAATACAACTATATCATCACTAACTGTCTGGTTATCAACATAGAAAGATGTTTTATTGAATATATTTTCGAATTCAGTTTGTGTCTCAGCCGAGAATCTGCCGACAGAAACTTCCGGGATCAGATCGACATTATCTGCAACTTCACCATAAACTCCATTTCCATTTCCATCCCAGTCATTATCCAGACATCCATAATAAAGATCACAAGGCATATTGTAGTCATAAGTCCCCCATCCTGTATCTATAAATACAGTACGGATCGGGACAATCTCATCATCACCACCAAGAAGAATATACTCCAGTGGAGTGGAAGTTCCGGAATAAGTTACATAAGCATCAATAATGAAATTCTTGATCTTTTCCTGATCATTTTCACCTGTATATTCAGAGTAAATATCGGAAGTAAGAAATGTTGCAGTTAAAACATCTTGATCGTTCTTCCAATCTACAAAATCCTGAAGGTAAACTTCTCTCTCAGCATCAGTGATAACAAT
>DAOUTP010000265.1 GCA_030626645.1 Candidatus Cloacimonadota bacterium | reverse complement strand
GCAATAAATGAATCACGTACTTTTACCACCAGATTGAACTTATCAGCATCAGTACTCTTGTAATGAATTTCAGGAGTATCGAACATTTTGGGCTGATCTGCCAGGAATTGGCTCACAGGCATATCGGTTTTACTCATGATCTCAACAAATCTGGCACAAACATAGATAGCATCATCAAAGCCAAGAAAACGGTCTTTCAGGAATACATGACCACTCATCTCACCACTCATCAATAAACCTTCTTCCTGCATTTTGCTTTTAATATTAGCATGACCTGTTTTGTACATGATTGGAATGCCGCCGTGTTTTTTGATATCATCAAAGAAGTTCTTAGAACATTTTACATCACCTATAATCTTTTCACCAGGATTCGCTTTTAAAAAGTCACGCGCTAAAATTGTTAATATCTGATCTCCGAATAACATTTTTCCATTTTCATCAACTACACCGATCCTGTCAGCATCACCATCCATGCCAAGTCCTACTTCAGCATCAGAATTCTTAACTGCGGCGATCAAATCTGTCATATATTTCTCAACTGTCGGATCAGGATGATGATTTGGGAAAGTTCCATCCGGCTCACAGTACATCTCTGTAACATCGCATCCCAGCCTTCTTAATATCTCTGGAAGATATGGTCCACCAGCGCCATTCCCACCATCAACAATCACTTTCACAGGTCTTTCCAGTTTTATACCATCAAAAATATAATCTTTATAGATCTCATGCATTTCATCGTTTGTGGAAAGGGAACCTTCTCCAGACTCGAAATCTTTGTTCTGGATAAGTTTCAGGATCTCCTGGATCTGCTTACCATAAACACTTTGCAAACCTTGGTTCAATTTTATTCCATTATATTCAGCAGGATTATGACTGGCAGTTATCATAACACCACCATCTGTCTTCAACTTCCAAATAGAGAAATATAAAACAGGAGTAGCTGTAATTCCAACATCTATAACATCAATGCCGGTTTCGATCATACCTTTTATGAATGCTTTCTTATAAGCGGGAGTGCTGAGACGTGCATCACCACCGATGCTTACAGTTTTCAAGTTCTGTCTGCGGATAAATGTTCCATAACCTTTTCCTATTTGATAAAGGATGTCTTCATTAAGATCTATATCAACAACACCTCTGATATCATACGCCCTGAAAATTGTTGGATTTATCATAATTTACTCCTTCGTAACTCAAAGCTCTGTCTTTGAGAATTGCAAACATTAATGATTGCTTATTTTCACAAACAGGATGTTTGTGTTACGTGTAACTCAAAGCTCTGTCTTTGAGGATATGCTTCTCTTTCACCGTTTCACAAACAGGATGTTTGTGTTACTGTAACCAAAGCTCTGTCTTTGAGATATAATATTTTAAAACATTTTTTCAGTAATTATTGAATTCTTCCAATTTCCATAATGATCTATTAATCCAGCTTTCACCGGATTATTCAAAATATATTCTTTTATTCTATGATAATCTTCATCGTTTCTTATATAATGATCATAATTCTCATGAAACCAAAACTGTCCACTTCTTTGTAGAATTTTGTTTGCTTCATTTGCCGTAAAGCTTTTATGATCTTTCATGATTTTTGCTAAAGAAACTGGTTTCTCTAATTTATTTAACGGCTTAATAATCATATGAATATGATTAGGCATTATCATTACTAAATGAAGTTCATACAATTTACGATCATTGAATCTGAGTGAATTTATGACAATTTGAGCAACGTCATCATTTTGTAACCAAAGAGGTGTATTTTTACTACTATCAATATAATTATCTTCAATTTCAAATAAATATTTATTGCAAGTTCTCTTCAACCTCAATTTTTCTAATTCATTTACTTTCACCAATTTAGAATCGTATAACCTTCGGATATCCGCTAGTTTCAAAATAGTATCTTGCGGAAGATCAAATGCTAATCTGTAAGTTATAAAAATTAAAGCATCTTTCGGTTGAAGATGAGGAAGATTTCTCCGATAGAAATATTGATAATCTAGTTTATTCTTTTTCATAATTTAATATTTTTGTCGCAAACAAGATGTTTGCGTTACGGTAACTCAAAGCTCTGTCTTTGAGAATCGCAAACAAGATGTTTGCGTTACTATAACTCAAAGCTCCGTCTTTGAATGTCACAAACAAGATGTTTGTGTTACTTTTTTTATAATTGGTATCATCTTATTTAAAGCTCTACTTCGATGACTTATCGTTTCTTTTTCTGTTTGTGTCATTTCCCCAAAAGTTCTTCCGGTTTCATCAGCTCTGAAGATTGCATCATACCCGAAACCATTATCCCCAATTTCTTTATCTGTTATCTTTCCTTCAACGATTCCATCTGTTGCAGCAATCAAACCATCCGGTGAAACAAGAGCACAGACAGTACGAAACTGGGCATTTCTATTAGAAACATTTTTCATTTCTTTAAGCATTTTAATGCGGTTATCTTTGTAGGAACAACCTTCACCTGCAAAGCGAGCTGCATAAACACCGGGTTTCCCATCTAATGCATCTACGAAAAGACCTGTGTCATCTGCAATAGTGAGTAGATTGGAATATTCTGCACATTCAGTCGCCTTCTTGATGGAATTACCTTTTATTGTGTCTTTGTCTTCTATAACATCCGGCATATTATGGAATTGAGAAGCAGAAATGATCTCTATATCCAAATCCTTCAAAATCTCTTTGATCTCAATTACTTTATCTTGGTTGCGAGTTGCTAATAGTAGTTTCATC
>DAOUTP010000057.1 GCA_030626645.1 Candidatus Cloacimonadota bacterium | reverse complement strand
CAATTAGATCATCACATTCTTCTGCGATCAATTTATCACGAATGTGCTTTGCTTTGTCACCAAATTTTTTATAGTCGGGTAGAAATTCCAGAAATTCTATTTTATTTTGAATTGCAAATTGTTTGGCAAGAGCATCTGTTCCGGGTGCACCACCACTGATGATCATATCAATATTAGGAATCTTTTTTAGGGTTGTTGAAAGGAAACTGAAATCTGTGAATTTTTTAGTTCCTATTACTGCCAGTTTCATTATATTATATTTGTTTAATCACGATTTATTATCCAGATTATAAGTTTGTTTTCAATATATGTGGGAGGTTTCATTTCATCTATTTTGTATCCTTCATAAATTGCTAATTTTGTAACCGTGAATCCTTCATTTGTTACTTTGGTAATTGTATAAGGTTGCCCAACATAATTAAGACTAACGATTGGTTTAACTTCGAAAGCCTGTTTATTATTAATTGGTCTGCCTTTAATGTCTTCTAATTCACTGAATTTATATATAATCTTTACCTTACATGTATCTAAAGGAACTTCCACTATAATACCATTTAAGGCAGTACTAAAATCTTGTTCGATTTTTGTTTTCAATTCATATGAAATATCATTCCTCACATTTATGCTAATATTCCATCCAAAGAAAACAAGAACAATTGAAACTAGTACAAGCAAAGCTTTAATGTACAAAATTTCTCGATAAATCGTATTCTTTTCAATATCCAATTTGTAGTTTTTTTGGATTCTGAAAATTGAATAGAACATTGTAAAGATAATAAGAATAAGAATTATTAAAATAGTAATAAGCATGGTTTACACCTCCTTTACCTGTCTTACTTTTTCTGCACATTTTATTGTTTTTTTTGCATCTTCTTTAAAAAAGAGATTATAGGAGTTTTACAGCAATTCTTCTTTTCCATCCTTCATCAGTTTTTCCACAATATTCTTCACTTCCTCGCTACGATCTTTTTTTGCAATGAGTAGTGCATTATCACTTTCTACAACTACCAGATCATTGATTCCAATGAGGGCAACGAACTTTTTTGAGTTTACATAATTATTTTTGCTGTCAATCGTTTGATTTTCACAATTTATTGCATTATTATTTTCATCTGTATCGGAGATATCATAAAGCGCTTTCCAGCTGCCAACATCACTCCAGCCGTAATCCACGGGAATCACAACTCTTTTCTCAGCTTGTTCCATAATTCCAATATCTACCGGAATCTTTGGCATTAAAGCATATTCAGAAGAGATGTTTGCTTTGAGTCCATCTTTATCCCATTTAGTATTGATCTTTTCCAAGACCTCTGCTACTTTAGGAAGATACTTTTTGTATGCATCAAGGATAGTTTCTATTTTCCACATGAACATACCGCTGTTCCAATAGAAATTACCAGAACTTAAGAATTGCTTAGCAGTTTTCAGATCAGGTTTTTCCTTAAACTGTTTCACGTTAAACATCCCTTTTTCTATTTCTTTTCCTGCTTCGATGTAGCCATATCCTGTAGCAGGATAGTTCGGTTTTATTCCAAAGGTTACTAGATTATCCTTATCAGCAGCCATTTTCCCGGCATCCAAAGAAGCCAGAAAATCGTCTTTGAGAGCAATTAAATGATCGGCCGGCAACACTACCATTTTTTCATTCTTAGTGTACTTACGAGCGAGATATTGGGCACTGAGAGCTATACAGGGAGCGGTATTCATACCAAAAGGTTCAATAATAATATTTTCTTCAGGAAGACATGGTAAATGTATTCTGGTTAGTTCAACCTGAGATTCTGATGTAACAATGTAAATGTCTTCTGTTTTAATTTTTGGATGAAGACGCTTAACAGTCATTTGGAGCATCGAATCTTCTGATATAATGTTCAGAAATTGTTTTGGATTTGATTCTCTACTTAGTGGCCAGAAACGGGTTCCAACACCACCAGCCATAATTAACACTATCATAATATTCTCCCGATAAAAATACTAATTATATTTATGTTTTCAGTTCTATTTATAGTTTCTTGTGTCGATAATACTCGTATCTTCCGGTAGAGTCAATTCAAAAATGCTGTTGGGTAATGCCTTGTTGATCTGGATATCAGAGAATTTGTAGATAACAAAATTCTTATTATTATCCACAATACTAAATTCTGTAATAATGCTATTTGAGATTGTTATTATTATTTTCTCTTCTTCCGGTGTCAGCAACTTGATCTTAATTGTGTCATCAAATTGGTCAAGAAGCTCTTTTTCAGACATATCCCAATAATGAGATATAAGTTTATCGGGTCTTAATTCTAGTTCGATCTTATCTGATATAATGGCTTGTTCCGAAACCGGATCATACATGGTTATTGAATTTTCTTCAATTAATAGCTTCTGCCCTACCGGTTGGGAATAAGCCATCAGAAGTTTTTCTTTATCGTAATATAGTTTACCTTCCGAAGTTTTATCAACATCAATTTCTTCCCAATAATTTACTTGAGTAAAAATAGTTTCATAAGTGTATATAGTAGAATAATTTATAAGGACTTGTTCATATATCGTTTCCAAGTTTTTGTCATTTGCAATTAACAAAGTTGGAAAGAGAAATAAAAGTAATAATTTATTCAGGTAAGTAGCCATAGATCTTCAAATCCTCCTCAGATGCCAGAACTTCTCGAGATTTACTTCCAACGTGAGGTCCCACAATACCGGCTTGTTCCATCATATCAATAAGTCTTCCGGCACGAGCATAACCAATTTTAAAATGCCTCTGCAACATTGAAACTGATGCCGAGCCGGCGGAGACAATCGCCGTTGCAGCTTCAGGGAAAAGTTCATCATCATATTCAAAACTTCCATGGAATATTTCTTCATCACTAATTATATTTATTTGTTGTTCCGGTTTAGGTTGGGTAAGAAGATATTTTGTAATATCCAGAATTTCTGCAGGTTCAATATAGGCTCCATGGATCCGTTGAATTCCACCAACACTTGTAGAGCTGTAAAGACTGTCACCATTTCCTAACAGTTTATCAGCTCCATTTGCATCAATAATTACTCTGGAATCAATTTTAGTTGGGACTTTAAACGCAATTCGAGATGGAATGTTTGCTTTAATAATTCCGGTAAGCACCTGGGTTGAAGGGCGCTGTGTAGCGAGGATCAGAT
Source organism: Candidatus Cloacimonadota bacterium (assembly GCA_030626645.1). Lineage (GTDB taxonomy): Bacteria > Cloacimonadota > Cloacimonadia > Cloacimonadales > TCS61 > Tenebribacter. The sequence goes on along the minus strand of DAOUTP010000057.1, from coordinate 5,883 downwards.
GAATTCCAATTGCCCGAGCCATTTGAGCAAGTCTTGTTATCAATCTTTCTACATCTTTACCAATTGTCATAATCAGATCTGCAAGTTCATCTACAATGATAACAATATATGGAAGAAGTTTGTCCTCGATTTCAGATTCTTCAGCTTTTTTATTCTTCTTCATTAATTCATTAATATGCTTATTATAAGAAACAATATTTTTTACTTTATATTTCTGCATGAGTACATAGCGATTTTCCATTTCAGAAATACCCCATTGTAACACCTTTAGCGCATTTTCGTTATCTGTTACTACATCTTGGATCAAATGGGGAATCCCTTTATAGATTGAAAGCTCGATCCTCTTCGGGTCTATCAGGATAAATCGGATCTCATCAGGAGTCATACGAAATATTATGCTATTTATTATTGTATTAATACACACACTTTTACCTGTTCCGGTTGCACCGGCGATAAGTAAATGCGGCATTTCTGCAAGATCTGCTATCACCGGGTTTCCGGCGATATCCTTTCCAAGTCCGATAGCAATATTTCCTTTAAAAGATTTCATCTCATCAGATTCAAGGATATCTTTTAAATATATTGTATCTCGCGTTTTGTTTGGAATTTCAATCCCAACAAGTCCGCGACCAGGAATTGGAGCTTGTATGCGGATGCTTTGAGCTTTAATTGCCAGAGCTAAATCATCGGCAAGAGCATGGAATTTATTAACCTTAACTCCCGGGGCAGGTTCAATTTCATATTGTGTAATAATCGGTCCAATATTTACATTTTTAACTTCAGCTTTAACACCAAATTCGGCAAGTTTATCCATTAGGATATTACTGATGTTATTTATGCTTTTCTGCATTTCATCTCTATCTTCTTTAGATGATTGTACACCGGATAGAAAGCGAACAACATCAGGAATTAGATAATTCTTAGCCTCATCGCTTACTTCTTCTTTATTCTGAGTCAATTTTCGAGGAGGTATAATTGGTTTTTTAAATTCTTCCTGTTTCTCTTTCTTAGATGCATGGTCAGTGATATTAGGAGTTTTTTTCTTTTTTAGTCTTCTTATTTTATTCCTTTTCAGAATTTTTTCTTTCTTCGGTTTTTTTGTGAAGATGAATAAGAATATTGCTTTAATCGCTTTTCCTATCTTTAAAAAGATATAAATAAAGAATCTTTGAATATTTTCCATATCAAAAATAAAAATAAGTGAGATCAGCACGACGGCTACCGAAATAATACCCGTTCCGGTAAGATCAAAGATATTTACTAGAAAACTATAGGATTTCCAGGGAATTATTCCCGCTGCATCAAGATATTTAGGACTTATCACAAACGAGCCAATATTGGCAAAAAATGCAAAAACTATAAAGCTGAGCATTCGTGAATAGGGATGTTTTTCTTTCTTTAGGAAGATCATGAAAAATCCCAGAAACAAGCTCCCAATAAGCAATGAGATGCTAAAGAACTTACCAAATATGGTTGAGAACCAAAAAGCGAAAAAAGCTCCAAATGGACCTATTGGATTTGTTACTGCCGGGAAATCCAATTTGATAAATTTGAAAATGTTGAGATTAGCTTTTTGTAATAGTTGATAATCCATCACAATTTCCATTATAGGTACTGAAAGAGCGACCAGAAACAAGACTGAAAACAGTAATATGGTTATACCAAAAAATATTTGTGTAAATTTCTTTTTGTCTTCTTTATCCATTTTTACCTCATCAATTTTTCATCTTAATCCTTGCTCATTAATCAATTCTATTAATTGACCCTAAACACTGAATCGAATATTTAAAATATCTCCATCTTGAACAATATATTTTTTCCCTTCAAGCCTAAATAATCCTTTTTCTCTAACTATCTTTTCACTACCGCATTGAATTAGATCGTTGTAAGAAAAGCATTCCGCACGAATAAAACCTCGTGCCAGATCAGAGTGGATCTTACCGGCTGCTTCAACTGCGTCATCACCTTTTGTTATTGTCCAAGCTCTAACCTCATCCTCACCTACCGTAAAGAAACTGCAATAGCCAAGAAGTTCATAAGAGAATTTTGTTAGCCTATCTCTCGCCGATTCACTAATATTCATATCCTGCATAAATTCAACGGCTTCCTCTTCATCTAATTTATTCAATTCCATTTCAAATGTTCCGGCAAATTCTATTACTTCAAATGATTTTTGAATTTCGCTGATTGCAGCATCACTGTTTCCAAAATTATCTTCATCTGAATTAAGTACTACCATTAAAGGTTTTTGTGTAAGAAATTGGAATCCACGGACAGCTTTTTCTTCATCGCTTGGAAGATCAAGACTACGTATAGGATTTGAATCTTCAAGATGCTTTATTATCCTTTGTAATGCCTTTTCTTCTTTCTGCAAGGCTGCATCTTTAATTCCTCTTTTTTTGTTCAATTCAACTTTTTCAAGTCTTTTTTCTGCAATAATCAGATCTGAGATCACCATATCAGATTCTATCGAATCCACATCAGATACAGGATTAGGGGAATCTCCTGAGGTTGGATCATTAAAATTTCGAACGACCAGTGCAAGGGCATCTGCAGTTTTTACCAAACCCATTCCAGAACCACTAAAAGCATCATTTTTGTCTTGATTACCGGTTAATCCAACAAAATCGATGTACTCTATTGTTGCATAGATCGTCTTTTTAGGATTGTACATTTCTGATAGTTTTTCTACTCTTTTATCTTCAACTTGCACAACACCTTGATTTGGTTCTATTTTTTGTAAGGAATAGGAAGTCACTTCAGCTTCCAGTCCTGTAAGAGTATTGAAGATAGTTGTTTTCCCAGAGTTTTGTAAGCCGATCAATCCGATTTTCATTCTATTTCCTTTTTGTATTAATTTTGCTTGCTGAAAGCAATGAAGTCACTTCGGAAGGTCTAAGCATTCGCCACATCCCTACCGGTAATTTATTTAATTTTACATTTCCTATTTGCAATCTTTTTAATTCCAAAACTTCTGATCCAACGCTTTTCAGCATATAACGAATTTGTCTTTTTCTACCTTCGAAGAGGGTGATCTTTAGGGTTGTTGTATTGTTTTTCACATTGTTAACAAAAACAATAGCAGGCTTAGTTTTTTTTCCATTTAAAACAATTCCCTTGCGAAGTTCATCAATATCTTCATCCGCGATCTTACCTTTGATCTTTACTTTATATACTTTTTGTAATTTATATTTTGGATGAATTATTTTTTCCGCAAAATCGCCATCATTTGTTAGAAGCAGAAGTCCTTCAGACATATAATCCAATCTTCCAATGTAGAACAAATTAGTACCGAAATCAGGCAAAAGGTCATAAATTATTTTTCTGTCGAAGTCATCTTTAGTAGAAACCAGATATTTCTTTGGTTTATTCAGCATTAAATAGATGTTCTCTAATTTGGGATTAACTTGCTTTCCTTCAAATTTAATAATATCTTTAACCGGATCAATTTGCAATGAAAGACTGGTTTCAACTTTATCATTCACCAATATTTTTCTATCTAAGATAAGCTTTTCTACTGATCTTCGTGATCCCAGATTACATTGAGCTAGATATTTATTAATTCTTACCATTCTTCTAAAGTGCTTTTCATTATTGCATCAAAAAGCTTGCTTGTTATTTCTTCCTGTGCTTCTTCTTCGCTTCTAAACTGACTATTTTCATCAGAAAGTGAATATCTTTCTGACACCATTAATGAACTATTCTGCCAGAGAACTTGATTTTTTTTTAGATCTGTAAAAATCATATCAAATAGAATTCTAACCTCATATTCATCAATTGATGAACCCGAATAAGTAACGATCTTATTTGAGTAATCCAAAATACTACATTCAATTTGACAATCAGGAGAGAGACCCACTAATTTAAGACGTCCATCTGATTCATAGCTATCAACAAGAGAATTAAAAACAATATCCCTTAAATCATAGCTGCTGGTTTGATTTTCAATAGGTAGAACTTTTATCGTCTTTAAATGCGGATAGCCAGTCGTATAGACCGAATAACTGCAACCAGCGATAAGCAGAACGAATAATAACAATTTTATAGATTTCATAAATTTACCAATCTTTCATTAGATTATTTGTCAAGAAAATACTCTCTAATGCTTGACAGAAATTTTTATAAATAAGATAAGAGTTCCAATAAAAATTAATTAAGAGGAATATATTTATGGTAAAAGAATATTTAACACTGCGACAGGCTGCTGCTTACTTAAAAGTCACTGACTCAGTCATCAAAGAGATGACCAAAAGTAAGGTTTTTACAGCGAAGAAAGTTGGAAACACTTACAAAGTTGAAAAAGCAGAAGTAGATGAATGGCTTGCAAATCTCAACGAGAGAGAAGTTGAACATTTAGCTCTTAAAAGATCAGTTTGTAAATTCTCAGATTATTTCAACCCAAAATTTGTTAATTTAGATTTTTCAGCGGATAATAAATATGAAGCTATTGGCGAGATGTCAAAAAAGGCAAAAGACCTTAAAATTGTTCGCGATCATCGGTGGCTCTACCAGGTGGTAGTCGCCAGAGAAGAGTTAGTCTCAACTGCAATTGGTAAAGGCGTAGCATTATTACATCCAAGGCATTTTCATCCATCAAAAGTCAAAAGACCAAGTATCATTTTTGGTCGATCAGCTGAAGGAATTGAATTTGACGCTATTGATAATAAACCGGTTAATCTCTTTTTTATGTTATTATTACATGACGACGTTCAACACTTGTTCTCAATTTCCTATATTTCAAAATTATTAATGAATGAGGATATTTTAAAAACGTTAAGTGATGCAAAAACTAACGAAGAAATTGTTACTGTTTTAACAAAAAATGTATTGAAATAGATTTATAGTTTCACGTGAAACATTAATCCAGATTTTCAAATTCCCTTATCCACCTAAGAGTTTTATAATATTTATTTGAAGCATTCCAGAGGATATACCCATCAGCTCCTGAATCAATTACGGCTTGAATTTGCGCTGTGATATAGCCATACCCATAATTAACTTTCCATGAGTTAGACTGAATATAGGGAATTACTCGGCATTCACTATCAGCATATTTCTTTGATAGTACGCTTCCTTTATAAACAATGTAATAAGGCTCATCTGGCAGATTCTCTCTGAATCCAAAATCTTTACTAAAATGCGATGAATATATCATTGGATGTATTGCATCAAGGTTTTTTGACATTTTCTTTATATCCTGCCCTGTAGCTTTTATGTCAGCACCTCTTTGCCAAGAGACTATGGCAAATATATCCGCTGTTAATGTAACTTTGTATTGATCACAAATCACTTTTGCACGGGCAACGAAACTCTCAATAACATCCGCTTTTTGCCTGTGTATATAAGTAGAATCATTTTGAACTCTTAATGAATCTTCTTTTTGAAAAGCAAAAACTGCTTCTGATATTTTTCCATGTGTCGGAAATCTTACGTAATCCAATTGAATTTCATCAACACTTTTTTTAGCAATAGCCTCTATAATATATAAGAGTGTATTTTGAACTTGAGTATTTGAAGAATCTAACCAGGATGCTTTTTTTCTTTTACTCTCCTGCCAAGATCCACCGTTTTTACTTTCCGGTCTTAAAGTCGAATCTCTTTGTGCAGTTAGCTGATCATGAAACATTACTACTCGGGCAACGGCTCTCATATTTCGCTTATGAGCGGCTTTAACCACCTTAGTAATATCAATTATCGGTTTTATGTTTTCGCTTTCTAAAAAGCCTTTTTGGGGCATTCTAAAGAAAACATGTCCATTCATATTCTTGAGATCAAAAATTAAGGTATTTATCCCGGCAGCTTCAGCACTATCTAATAATGTATAAAATTTAGGTGTGTTAATAGTGTATGCCGTCAAATATATACCTTTAGTAAACTTTTCAT
>DAOUTP010000289.1 GCA_030626645.1 Candidatus Cloacimonadota bacterium | reverse complement strand
TCTACGTGCTTCAGACCATCCGGTAAGAGAGCGTAATTTAACGAGCAGCACAGCAGCTTGGATTGTATCAAGCCTACTATTCAAGCCGACCCATTTATGATAATACTGCGGGTTTTCACCATGAACACGGAGTTGGAAAAGTCTGGTAGCCAATTCATCCGAATTTGTAAGGCACATTCCAGCATCACCCATTGCACCAAGATTTTTACTTGGAAAGAATGAGAGTGTTCCAATATCACCAATTGTACCAGCTGTTTTACCTTCAAATTTAGCACCAATCCCCTGAGCATTATCTTCAATTACTTTCAGGTTATGTTTTTTGGCAATTTCCATGATCTTATCCATTTCAGCCGGTTGACCAAATAGATGAACAGCTATTATTGCTTTGGTTTCGGGTGTGATGGCAGCTTCAATTTTATCTGGATCAATATTATATGTATCTGGGTTAACATCTACAAAAACAGGTTTAGCTCCAACACGGTGAATTGTTCCTGCGGTTGCAAAAAAAGTAAATGGTGTAGTTATTACTTCATCTCCGTCACTAATATCTAATGCTATTAATGCTAAAACAATGGCATCAGTACCGGAAGCACAACCAATTGCATATTTCACATCACAAAATTTTTGCATCTCCTCTTCAAATTCTTTAACCTGTGGTCCAAGTTTGTAAGCATGAGAAGTAAACACCTTATCCATTTCCGCTTTGATATCATCCATTATCAGTTCATATTGTGCATTAAGGTCAAGCATGGGGACTTTCATATTATTTCTATTCCTCAAAATAATCTATTGTTCTCTTAAGAATTTGTTCAAGATTGTATTTTGGTTTATAACCGATGAATTCGATAACTTTTGATAAATCCGGTTTACGATGACGCATATCTTCAAAACCTTCTTCATAAGCATCTGCATAAGCTATATATTCAATCTTTGATTTGCTGTTAGTTAGTTTCTTGATCTTATGTGCAAGTTCTTCGATGCTGATGCTTTTATCGTTTCCAATATTGAAAATTTCACCTACTGCTTTTTTGTTGTTCATTAATTTGATCATACCATCGGTAACATCATCTACATCACAGAAACACCTGGTTTGTTTACCGTCACCGAAGATTGTAATTGGATGATTTAAAAGAGCATTTCTAACGAATTTTGGAATAACCATTCCATACTGCCCTGTTTGACGTGGACCAACTGTATTGAAACACCGTACAATAACAACCGGAAGTTTCTTTTCTCTAAAATATGCTAATGCAAAAAACTCATCAATAGCTTTAGCCGCACTGTAACTCCATCTGGAAATATGTGTGGAACCCAGCAATCTGTCATCTTCCTCTTTGAATGGAATCTTATCATTCTTTCCGTAGATCTCAGAAGTTGATGCCATCAGAACTTTTTTCTTATATTTATTAGCAAATTCAAGAATGTTTTCGGCACCACCAATATTGGTTTGAAGTGAAAGAAGCGGATTGTCTATGATATATTTTACTCCTACAGCAGCCGCAAGATGATATATCTGGTCAGATTTTTTTACTAATTCTTCTAAAATATCACGATTCAAGATGGAATCAATGACATAGTTGAAATTCTTTTTTTTTGTTAAATGAATAATATTGGAATATTTTCCTGTCGATAAATTATCGATCACATAAACTGTGTGTTCTTCTTTCAGAAGTTTTTCTGCCAAATGTGATCCAATAAAACCTGCACCACCTGTTATTAATATGTTCATTTAATCCCCTAATTAGTCATTAAACTTTTTATTACAATTACACTAGTAGCCAAACCTGTAACGAATGCAATTGTTTCCTGAATATATGGCCAGTAGTAAGAAAATCTCTCTTTACGTGGAATGAAAATAGTGTCTCCCGGATAAAGTTTTGTGTTCTTATTCGGTTTGATCCATTCTCCTGTTTTTGCACGGATAATTTTTATCTTTCTTTTCCATGCCTTATCGGTAAACCCACCAACAAGCTCAACATACTCTAAATAATTCAATTCATCATCATGATTGATCAAGCCCGGATTTGCAACTTCTCCACTTATTTTAATGGCAACAGCTTTTGCTGGAAAGTATATAACATCTCCATCTTTCAGGCTAATATCGTATTCAATTTCTTTATTATTCCATAAAGTATCAAAGTTTTTTGCAAATATTCCAGCCTCTTCAGTAATTCTATTTCTGAAATAACGATATTCAAGATGAGACATATCATCAGGTCGTGTTTTTATTAATTGCTCATATTCAGGTTCACGGAGATCTTCTTCGCTTATTCTTTGTAGGTAAGCATTGGAAAGATCGGCATCCTCAGTTGGGCCACCAGCTTTTGTGATTATTTGCAGAAGAGTTGTTTTGCTGTCTTCGATTGCATAAGTACCTTCGTAAATAATTTCACCTATCAATGTAACAAAACTCTTATTATGATATTCAGGAATTTTGCGGATATAGATCCTGTCATTATTTTGTAATACAATATTTTCTTCGTTCTCAGAATTGTTCATGATAAGATCAAGGTTT
>DAOUTP010000006.1 GCA_030626645.1 Candidatus Cloacimonadota bacterium | reverse complement strand
TTCAGTATTTTTTACTCCAGCTTCAACTTCTGCTTTCAAAAGTTCGATTATCTTCTCTGCACCAATTTTGTTCCATTCTGCACAGACTTCTGTAGTTATCGTAAATCCGGCAGGAACCGGAACACCGATCAAATTCATTTCAGCAAGGTTTGCACCTTTACCACCAAGAAGGTTCTTCATTTCAGTTTTACCTTCTGCTTTTCCATTTCCAAAAGTATAAACTCGTTTTATGCTCATTTTATATCTCCCTATGTTATTTTAAATATAAGATTTAGATATTATTTCCAAAATTAATATTTAAAATACATTTCTTTTTTTGAGGCTTATATGTCAAATAAAATTCAGTTTTCTAAACTCAATTTAACGATTTGCAAATTATATTAGACAAAGAATATTGTAATTATTTTATGTATTTGTAAATTATTAAAATGGAGAAACTTATGGAATCAAAAAAGATCAGTAATAAATACTTCATTCGAATTGACAGGGGAGAAGAAATAGTAAGTAAGCTTATAGAATTCTGCAATGAGAGATCAATTAAACTAGGGGAGATATCTGCTATCGGTGCTGTAAATGAAGCTACAATAGGTATATTTGATCCTTTGAAAAAAGAGTATCATTCAGCTGAATTTAAAGGAACCTATGAGATTCTTTCAATAATGGGAAATATTACATCTAATAATGATCAACCCTATTTACATATGCATATAATGCTTTCTGATAGTGAATATAATGCTTTTGGAGGACATCTGAATAAAGCTATTGTAAGTGCAACTTGTGAAGTTATTATTGATGAATTTGAAGGCAAACTTAATAGATTTTATGATGAAAAAACAGGACTTAATTTAGTTGAATTATAATAGTTTATTTTAATCTTAATAAAATTACATAATATGCAAGTTGACAGAATTATGCTTTATCTTCTATCTGAATATTCGAAAAAGAGATAATTAGAATTCATGAGGTTTGATGATAGCAATATATGTAGATAGTAAACTGAAAAGATTTGAGAATAAGATCAAATATGCTTTTGATTTTATTTTCAATACGCTTGGTTATGAGTTCAAATACATTCATAAACTGGATCAGTTACAGAAAAATGATATACTATTCTACTATGGATTGATAGAGCCAACTATAAAAGAAGCTTATATTTTGGCGATGGATAAAACATTATTCTATATTCCTGTTTTCTCCGACTTGCTGCAACCAAATAAACTAACTCCTGAAAAGATAAAAAAGAAAACAGAAATAATTAAATTAAAGCATAAAGTACCGATAATCACAGATAAAGAAGTCAAAGTACCAATTCACTATTATCATAAAGATGATCTGTTCTACGGTATTTACAAATTTGATATCGTAGGGAATATCCTGTTCAATCTTGAATCTTCAATTGAGATCGAAGGTGTAAAAAGGAATGAACATGGCTGGCTCGCAGATGAGGATGTTCCATTTTCCGATTTTCATCAAGAACCATTTGTGAACATATTACTCTGGTTAATTGAAAGGTGTGTGCAGGATTCTTTGAAGAGAAATGGTTCTACATTTCTAGTAAAGAAAGCATATTGGCCTTCTGGTGAAATTTTTGCTGCTTCCTTTTCTTACAACATAGATAAATTGCAGAAATGGTCTTTCAGAAGGATGATAAGTAGTACATTAGAAGATATTTTGATTTTTTATAAAGTTAAACATGTTTTCAATAATTTTTTAAGTAAAATGAAATATCTTTTAACTAATATTGAGGAATATTGGAACTTCGATGTTATAGAGCAGATCGAGAGTATGCATCAGATAAATGGCACATTCTTTTTCGGTGTTGAATCAAATAATAAAAAGGATGTTGATTATTCTATTCAGAGTAATGATGTTCATAAAGAATTGATGAACAATCATGCAAAAGGAAATGAAATTGCTTTATTAGCCTCGGTTAATTCAGGCAAACAAGATATTCTACATAAACAGAAGAACCGATTATCTAAAATGATTGGTGACGATTTGATGGGAGTACGGCACAATCATTTTTGTTATGATCCTAGAATTACACATGAGTTCCATAAGAAAAACGGGTTATTATATAATTCTTCAATCGGATTCCATCATAAAAATGGCTTTATGAATGGATTAGGATTTCCATTTTACCAATCTGGCACAAATGACAAGAATTTGAGGAGTAGCTTTGGATGGCATTCTTTGGAATTGCCAATCGTATTCTTTGATGAGCATTTAAAACTTTCCAGATCAAGCACTATCTCTTATGAAAATGCTCAGGAAATAGTGGATCATCTGATAGATTCAATTGAATCTGTTAATGGATTTATCTCTTTCAATTATTCCATTTCAAACTTTGATGAGATCACCTATAATAAGCAACTTCTTAATTATACTTTAGAAGAGATTAAACCAAAGAATGTTTTTATTGCTACATTTATGCAGATCGTACAATGGTGGAAGAAAAGAGAAAGTATCGAGATCTTTGAAAGCGAAGATCGATTTTATCTCTATTTCCCTTCCAAAACAGATAAGTTTACAATAAGTCTATTTGGTAATTATGATATTATGCAGGTTAATCATGCAGAAGCCGAAATTCAAGGTAATAACATTCATTTCTCTAATATCAAATTGGATTCAAAAATAGAAGTCGTTCTTAGCAAGAAATCAGGACAAGAGGAAGAAATATGAAAAGGTTGTTGCTGATCGCCTATTTCTATCCACCACTGGGAGGACCCGGTGTACAGCGTCCAGCTAAATTAGTAAAATATCTCAAACAATTTAATGTCTCTACCGATGTGATCACAGTAAAAGATATTGTTTTTCATTCTTCTGATATGAAGCTGCTAAAAGAAGATAAAGCTCACAACATCATCAGAACATCTTCTCTTGATCCTATGTCGATATTAAAGAAGGTTTCCAAATCAAAAATTAACAAAGCAATTTATTTTAAAACACCTGAAAATTATAAAAAAATTATTAGAAATATTTTTCCGATTGATGATAAAATTGGCTGGTTACCTTTTGTAATGAGAGCAGGGAAGAGGTTGTTCAAAATAAATAAATATGATGCTGTCATGGCAACGATGGGTCCCTATACAAGCGGTATAGCAGCGTATAAATTAGCTAAAAAGAATAACTCAACATTGATAATAGATTACCGTGATCATTGGACGTTGAATCCATACATAACATTTTTTTCTAAAATTCATAAAATACATTCAAGGAATTGGGAAAATAAAATTCTGCATTTCGCTTCTGTGATAACAGTTGTGAGCAAAACCATGGGAGACGATCTGATCCGAGAATTTGGTGAAGAATTGAGAAACAAGATAAAAGTTATTTATAATGGATGGGATGCTGATGATTTTTCCAATTTTGTTATCTGGAAAAATGAGAAATTTGTAATTAAATATATTGGAAATTTCTATGGGCATCGTACCCTGAAGTATTTTATTGAAGCATTAGAATTATTATATTCACGTGTTCAACTATCTGATAATTGTCTAATTGAATTCACCGGTAATTACTTTACAGAAACGATTGAGTACTTAGCAAATTCCAAAGTAGCTCATCTTATAAAGGTTAATTCTCAAATTGAACATAAAGAAGCTATAAAATCTCTCATGAATTGTGATGCACTGCTTCTGTTTATTGCATCTCATAAAGGGAAGGGTGTGCTTACAGGAAAATTATTTGAATATTTGCGAAGTGGGAAAGAGATTCTTGCCATGGTTCCTTCCGAAGGAGAAGCTGCAGAAATTCTAAGACAAAATAAACATAATTTGATCTGTAATATGGAAGATGTAGAAATGATAGCCAAAGATTTCTTGAAATTGATAAAAATTCTTAACAAGAAAAGTAGTGAACGCAAGATCAATTATGAATACAGCAGAAAAAATCAAACACAAGAATTTCTTAATTTTATAGAAGACAGGTTGAAAGATAAATGAGAAAGATCAAAATAGTACATATTCAACTACTACCATTACTTTCCGGTGCACAAAATGTAATGTTAAATATTTTAGAATCTTTGGATGAAAATAAGTATGATATCTATGTCATCTCTAAACCTGGTGGTCCCTTAGTAGACAAAGTCAAAGAATTTGGATTTCATTATATTCCTGTTCCATCATTACGCAGGGATATTTCATTACTTGATGGTATTGCTTTCGTTCATTTTTTCCTGATATTTCGGAAATACAAATTCGATATTGTTCACACACACTCATCGAAACCCGGATTTCTTGGTAGGATCGCGGCACGAATAGCCGGAGTAAAAAAAATCGTTCACACAGTTCATGGATTTCCTTTTCATCCATACCAGAAAAAATTGATAATGAGTTTTTATAGATCCGTGGAAAAACTTGCTGGTTTATTCTGTGATACGATAGTTTTTGTGAATAACAGTGAAAGAGAAACAGCTATTGCCGACCATCTTGCCCAACCTGAAAAAGCGGTAACGATCTACAATGGAATTAAGCTTCCTGAAATTGAAATGCAAAAAAAAGAAATTGGTGATAAGTTTATAATAGGTAGCTGTTTAAGATTTTGGAAACAAAAGAATATCATTGAAACTATCAATGCTGCAATACGAGTATGCAAAAAGAACGAGAATATCCATTTCATTTTCATTGGAGATGGAGAACTTTATGAGGTTGCAGAGAATATGGTCAATGATTCCGGATATAAAGATAGAATCCATTTACCAGGTTGGCAGAATAACCCAACTGAGTGGTTGCAGAAATTTGATATTTTTCTGCTGTATTCAAAATGGGAAGGATTACCACTCTCAATATTAGAAGCTATGTCTTTTGGATTGCCGATAGTAGCTTCCGATATAAAAGGGAATAATGAACTTGTGTCTGAAGTTAATGGTATTCTTGTTCCAATTAATGATATTGACAGATTATCAGCGGTTTTATTATCTCTACCCAATGAAAATGGGAAGCTTAGAGAGTGGGGAGAAAATTCCCGTAAATTAGTAAAAGAAAAATTTAATCTTACAGGTTTTGCCAGAAAATATAACAAAATTTATGATCAGGGAAAATGATGAGTTTTTATGAATAATAGATTTAGAAAAGTAGTATTATTGCTTGTGGATATAGCCACATTATATGGGGCTTTATACTTAACACTTATAATAAGACATCTTTCCATTCCTGAAAATAATTATGTATTAATTCATTTAGGTCCCTTTAGTGTGATTTTTGTTCTTTGGTTATTTGTATTTTACCTTTCCGGAATGTATAATTTAAATCATGCTATTAATAACCGTAAATTTTATTATCTAACCTTACGTAGTTTTTTAGTTTGTGGATTACTCTCGGTTTTATTCTTTTACATTACTCCCAATATCTTCATTGAACCCAAAACAAATCTGGTTCTTTTCATTCTTATCTATGGAGTATTTTTCTTTTCTTGGCGCAATATTTTTAATTGGTTACTAAAAGATTATATACCAAATGAACACTTGGCAATTATAGGTTTTAACAAGCAAGTAGAACAGATGATTACAGAATTTAATAAAAAAGCAAATTTAGGATTTGAGATAAAGTTTATTTATATTGTAAATGATGATATTGAAAAGATCAAAATGCAATTTGCTGGTATTGATTTCTATAACTTTGATACAAATCTGGTTGATTTAGCAAAAATAAATGGAATAACCAACATCATCTTAGCAACTGATCCTTCTGCCTCAGAAGAACTTAGCTCTATCTTGATTAGATGTCTTCCGCTAAAGATAAATTTTCTTAGTCTGCATCATTTCTATGAAAATGTCACAGGAAAAGTTCCAGTTGATATCATCAATACTACTTGGTTCTTAGAAAATCTTACTGAAGGAAATAAAAAAATATATGATTCATTTAAACGCATATTTGATATTGTCATTTCTTTAATCATTCTGGTCGTTTCCATTCCGTTTTGGATAATAATTGGAACTATCATTAAATTAGAAAGCAAAGGTAAGATTTTATTTTCACAAATCAGAATTGGAAAGAATGATGAACACTTTACTATTTACAAATTTAGGACTATGCATTGCAGTAATGATTTCACACCGACAGAAAAGGATGATATCAGAATTACTCACTTTGGATCTTTCTTGCGTAAAACCAGATTAGATGAAATTCCTCAAGTAATTAACGTGTTAAAAGGTGAAATGAGTTTTATTGGTCCACGACCAGAACGACCAGAATTGGTTGAAGTATTAGAAACTCAAATTCCTTATTATAACGAAAGAATGCTAATTAAACCAGGAATAACTGGTTGGGATCAAATATCAAGTGAATACCACTCTCCATCATATGAAGATACTTTAGAAAAACTACAATATGATTTATATTATATCAAAAAGCGCTCAGTTTTCTTAGATTTTAATATTTTCTTGAAAACAATTAGTACAATATTATCTAGAAAAGGTAGGTAACCAAATGAGAAAAATACTTACAATACTATTGGTGACTTTTACAATTAGTTTATTTGCACTTAAAAACTGGAAGGTTTATACAAATACCACACATATTTTTGATGTAATTGACACAGGAAATGAATTGCTTATTGCCACATGGGGGGGACTTGTTAGTTACGATCTTGATAATAATTCATTTGGAAAAACTCTTACAACTATTGATGGATTAACTAATAACGACATCAGAGTACTTGATTATCTGGAAGGTACAGACGAAATACTAGTTGGAACTGCTGGAAATGGTATTAATAGAATAGGAAATAACGATTTCTTAACTCCACTTACTGAAATGTTGGGTTTACAATCGAACACGATCAACAAGATTACACATAATGATTCTCTTATTTTTGTTGCTACAAAATCCGGTGTGAGCTGCTTTATAGATGATCCTGATTTTCCATTTCCACTTCTACTAAGGAATTATAATGTTGAGAATGGTCTTTCAGCTAACGATATTACTTCTATGCAGTTAACTCAGGGAGGAAACATCTTCTTTGGAAGTACTGCTGGATTAGATTATGTGCATATTGATTCGATGGATGTTGTTACATCCTGGCATCATTTAAATTCGGGTAACTCCATATTACCGAGTAACAATGTAACTTCAATATCGATTTCGAGTGGAAAAATTGCGATTGGAACAGATAGCGGTGTTTTTCTTTCCGAGAACTTATTAGATTTTACTCAAGCAATTTTAATTGATGATGGTCTTGCAATTTATCCGGTCTATGTTGATGATCAATTGAATTTGTGGTATAGTTATGGTCTTTGGGATCTAGACAGATTGATTCTTACTGATACTATGGATATTGCAATCACAAGAATCTCAGCAGAAGGAGATTTGGAAATCTGGGATAAAAATGAAAGTGGTTTAACTACTTCTAAAATTAAGGGATTCAAAGAAATTAATGAAAATGTAATAGCATTTTCCTGGGGTGAAGGAATTTTCCTTTATAATGGAGTAGATTGGGAGAACATCAAAACAAACAGCATCAGTGCAAATGTAGTTACCGACATCGAAATAGATATGAAATCAAAGGTTTGGGTTTGTAACGGTCATTATGGAGATGGTTTAATAAGTAAGGGCACTAGAGGAGTTTCAGGATATGATGGTTCAAATTGGATTAATTATAATAGTTCAAATAGCGATCTCATAAGTGATAATATAACTTCAATTGGAGTAGATACTTCTAACAGAAAATGGTTTGGTGCATGGTCAACAGTTAATTCTGTAACCGGTTGGTTTTCTGGAATTTCAGTTTTAGATGATTCAGCATCACCTGAATGGGATTGGATAACGGCATATTCGGATAGTATTTATAATAATTGTATTTCTCATATTAGACGGGATAGTGAAAACAGGATGTGGGTCTGTTCATATGATGGTGGTGTTTCGGTTCTTGATGAAAACGAAAATTTGATCTCTAGATTTACCTTGCCGAATGATGAATATCAAAAAGTAATTATCACTCATAATTCAGGTAATAGAGTTTCTGTTGGATCTTATTTCAATGGATTACGCATCTGGGAACATTCTTCAATACCGAATACAATTCATAATTACTGGACAGTTCCTCCCTTTAGTGACCTTACTTCTTCTTGCAAGGTGTTTGAAATTGATTCTAAAGATAATAACGGAATTGAAGAAACATGGATCGCTTCTTCTACAGGTCTATTCATGTATAATGGAGAATATTGGTATAAATATGGAGCAAATATTAAGAAGAAAGTTTGGGATGGTTCTCAGTGGTTTTGGAATGAAGATAATCCCGATCCTGAATACTGGTACTATGAAGGACAAGAAAGACTTTATGGGTCTATAACAACTTATCCGACAGCCCTATTTATCGATCCGTTTGGGATGGTATGGATTGGAACTCAAGATGCAGGGATTACGATCTTTGATACAAAAAGAGATAAGTTTGTAAATCTTACTACCGAAAATTCTGCTCTCATTTCAAATACAATTATCGATATTGCTTATGAATCCCAAACAGGAACCTTATATATTGGAACAAATTCAGGATTGAATTCTGTGGAGATTGGCATTTCTGCCGAGATGAATCAGGAAAAAGTACTCTTTGGAACAGTAGTATATCCTAATCCATTCTATCCCGAAAGTGGTGATATCTTACGAATTGAGAATAAGAGTGCAATTACAATGCCGAAAGGAAACACATATTGTAGAATTTTTGATCTAAATGGTGATCTTATAATGGAAATTGAAAAGGATATTTACGAACAATTCAGTTGGAGCGGTTTGAATAAAGCCGGGAAGAAATGTGGTTCGGGAATATACTATTACATTATTTCAGCACCTGATGGGCAAACAGATAAAGGTAAGATTGTTTTAATTAGATAGATGAAAATATTCTTTGTAGATCCTAATAATACAACACCGCGACTTAATTATCCTTTAGTGGAATCATTATATAAAAAAGGAATTGAAATTAAGTTTTTCACTGCTTGGCACCAGCAGAAAACAGCTTATTACGATAAGGTTTATAATGCTCAGGTTAGTTATTCCTTTTTTAGTTTATCAAATAAAATAAAACAACCGATACTAAGAAAATTATGTAAATTATTCAGCTATCCTGTTACTTTAAATTCGATTTTAAAACTAGTAAAAAAAGAAAAAATTCAACTAGTGCATTTTAATTGGTTAATTTTTCCTATTATTGAGCTTCACTTCATAAGAAAACTGCAAACAATGGGAATTAAAGTTGTATTAACTCAACATAATTATTTTCAGCATAATATCACTAAACTTAAATATGGTGAGATGGCAGTGTTTAAACAAGTTGATAGGATTATTTGCCTCTCAAAATATGTAGCATCACTGTTTCCTTTAGAATTGCAGAGCAAAATAATTCCGATTGAACATGGCAATTGCTTTGTAAAAGAATTAGAAGAATTAGGACTTGAAATTGATAAATCACCATCTTTTATAAAAGCTGTATTTGCTGGCAGTATAAGTCACTATAAAGGTCTTGACCTTCTTGTTGAAGCAATGGCTTTCTTAAGATCGAAAAAACAACTTCCAAATTTGAAAATTAAAATTATTGGTCAAGGTTCTAAAAAGTACACAGGTTATTTGAAAAAACTAATCGTTAATCAAGAATTACAAAATTATTTTGAATTTGAAAATCGTTTTGTTAGTTATAAAGAAATGCTTTCTCAAATCAATCAATCCGATTTTGGTATAATGACTTACCGTAGTGCTACACAGAGTAGTTTGCCTTATATTTTTGCATCACTTTATAAACCTTTATTGGTAACCAATGTGGGTGGTTTACCTGAACAGATTGATATTACTTTTACTCAGTTGGTAGAACCGGAGTTTGTATCAATAGCAAAAGGATTACTTGAACTTTCCCAAAAATATAAAACTATCTATAAAGATGATTTTGAAAAATTTAATACAAATACAAAATGGCAGAGTACAGTAGAGAAATATATTAATATTTATAGGGATATAATATGAAAAAAAATGATTACAAAAATATTGTTAAGAACTGGATAGATAAAGAAAAAAAACGAACTTGTAGTCAGGAGTCTCATCAAAGATATTTGCAAGTACATTCTAATCGATTTAATTACCTTTATTCTTTTATTACAAAAAACTTTAAAGATAATACCTTAAAGGTGTTGGATGTAGGGAAAGGCCCATTAACTTTAAAGTTGAATGATTATTATGGTACTGTTTGCAGCTTAGGTTTTTCTACTGAGAATGATGAAGGTGGTCATCGTATACAAACAACTTCCCCAATGCAGCATATTGCTTTCGATCTGAATGACTCAAGATATATAGATAATTGGCCAAAAGCAAGTTTTGACCTGATTGTCTTTTCTGAAGTAATTGAGCATCTTTCTCAAGCCCCTGAATATTCACTGTTACTTATTCATTCGCTTCTAAATAATAACGGATGTGTAATCTGTACAACGCCAAATGCAGCAGCACTTTTCCGTAGATACAAATTGTTATTGGGAGTTCAACCCTATGAAAAGATCAGATTTTTCAGTGAGAATCCCGGACATTACAGAGAATATACAAAAAAAGAGATGCTTCAGATGGGTCGAGATTGTGGCTACAAAACTATAAGGCACAATTTTATTTCTTTTAACACTGAATCAAAAAATATGAAATCAGGATTAGTTAATTTCTTTACCAATCTGATTCCTTCATTTAAATGGTCACAGATTATCATTTATAAAAAATTGTGAAAAATATAAAGATTGGTATAGTACAACTTACACCAGGTTGGCAGATTATTCTAGAACAAATTGGTGTAAATTTCCGGCAATTGTCAAAAGACAATCAAATTGATCCGGCTGAATACTCTCTTTTGGTAATTAATTCCGTAGAATTTAACCTAGATCTGCTTCAAGAATGGTTTAAAATTAATGGTGCAGTATTATGGGAATCAGATGCATACTGTCAGCTTTACAACTTTCCAAAAAATAAAAAAAGAATAAAATATATTATTCCTAAAGCCAAATTCAGGCATTTGGGGATTATTGATTTCTACTGTGATTTCCATTATCCTTGTGATAACTCACTGTATATTGAAGATCGAAAATTGGGTATTGCCCAAAAAGAAAATATGACCTGTTTACCTTTCAAACTGGATGATCTGATTCTAAATACATCTGTGATGCGTAAAAGATTTTACGCAAATAGAACGGAGCTACCTTCGGAGCAGGTGAGCAGAGTGAGCAAAGGTAAAATTAGAAAACTTGTGCAGCAAATCATCGAAGATCTACATCACAAGCAGAACTTGCCCTTTGTTCATAAATGGTTCTTCCCAAGAGATGCCAGAAGTGTCTTCATTTTACGCGTAGATACCGATTTCTGTTCTAAAGATGATGCTAATGAATTGTTACGTATTTGTAAGAAGCATAATATAAATGGTTCATGGTTTTTAGACACCGAATCTGATATTCGACTTAGTGATACTTATAGTAAATTCACTACACAGGAATTGGGATTGCATTGCGATGTCCATTTAGTATTTAATGAATTAGAACAAAATATGGATAATTTGAATTCAGGATTAGCTAAACTGCAAAAACATAATATAATTCCCGAAGGATTTGTAGCTCCATTTGGGCAATGGAATAGTAGTTTGGGGCAAGCATTGGAAGATCTTGATTTTAATTATTCATCTGAATTTGCAATTGATTATGATGATTTGCCTTTCTATCCATATTTTAATAATCACTTTTCACGGGTTCTACAAATTCCAATTCACCCGATTAGTATAGGAAGATTACGTCGCTCACATTTTAGTGAAAATGAAATGCTGCAATATTATATGGATTTTGTAAAAGAGAAGTCCAAGTTTGGGGAACCAGTCATAATCTATCATCATCCGCACCACAAGCATTTTGATATTTTTGATAAGATATTTCAATTTGTGAATTCTGAGAATTTTGAAAATATGAGTATGAAGGAATTCAGTAAGTGGTGGGTAGAAAGATACGAGCTTAATGCCGAGTTCCAATATATTAATAATAAACTTTCAGTAAAAAATGAATCTGAAAATGTATTTGTTAGAATATCAACAAAAGATGGATATACTATCTCGCAGGAGAAAGATATTCAAATTGACAGGATCAACCTGAAACCATACCTTAAGCCATTTATGAAGCGTGATCTGAATAGAATTCGCAAGTTTCACTGGCGTGATCTTCTATATAATTATGAATCGAGAAAAAGTAAAAAAGTATTTAAATAATTAGGAATATTTATATGAGAATTCATTTAGCAAGTTATCAATCGATAATGTTGAACCGTGGTGGTCCGACCTATAAAATATTACATTTAAGAAAAGCACTGGAAGAAATTGGCATTGATGTTCGTTTCTTTGATATGTGGGATACTAGCCTTAAGTTAACAAATAATGACATAGTGCATATTTTTAATGCTTCGGTTCATACTTATGCGCTGGCAAGAAATCTGGTTTATTATGGTGCAAGATATGTAATAAATCCTATCTTTTACAGTAACCATCCTGCCTGGAAATTACATCTTTACCAGAAGATAAATAAAGCTTCAAAATTGTTGTTAAAACGCTCCTATTCAGATTATGATTTTACTGCTGAGAGTTGTTATGGAGCACAAAAAGTGTTGCCCAATACAATCGCTGAAGGTGAGATCCTTGTTAAAGGTCTGGGCGTGAATAAGGATAAGATTAAGGTGATTCATAACGGAGTTGAAAAAAGATTTGCTGAAGCTGATTCGACTCCATTTCAAAAGAAATACGGGCTGAAAGATTTTGTACTTTTTGTAGGACATCTGGGTTCTTACAGGAAAAATGGAGTAAATATTATAAAGGCTTTGCAAAAGTTAGATCACAAGGCAGTAATCATTGCCGATATTCATAAAAACACAGAGGGGGAATGGTGCAGAAAGGAAATTGAGAAAAGCAAAAACATTAAGCTAATAGAATGGATAGATCACAATGATCCGCTTTTTGCTTCTGCTTATGGTGCTTGTCATACATTTATCCTCCCCACAAAATATGAAACACCCGGAAGAGCAGCTTTAGAAGCTGGACTTGCTGGTGCTAATATTGTGATTACTCCTTTCGGTGGGACAAAAGAATACTTCGATGATTTTGCTGATTATGCTAATCCGTATTCTGTAAAATCCATCAAAGAACAAATTGAGAAGTCCTTGAATAAAGATAAGAATGATAAACTGAAAAATCACATTAAAGAGAATTTTCTTTGGGATATGATAGCTAAAAAAACAGTAGAAATTTACCAGAAAATATAAAAGAATGAAACAAAAATCAATCGTTAAAAATTACCTGTATAATACTATCTGGAATATTCTCAAGATTATTTTTCCGCTAATAACTTTTCCATATGTTACCAGGATTTTAGGACCTGAGATGTTAGGCAAAGTGTATTTTGCAGATTCTTTTATGGGATATTTTATTATGTTTGCTATGTTGGGAATTCCGATTTATGGTCTGCGAGAAATTGCAAAATGCAGGGATAATCAAGAAGTGCTTTCCAAAACAGTAAATGAAATTCTACTCATTAATTTATTTTCAATGCTAATTGCCGTAGGACTTTTTTTTATCTCATTTAAAACAATTAATAAAATTCAAACTGATAAACTCCTTTTCCTGATTTTGTTTCCTAATTTGATTCTAACGATTTTTTCATTAGATTGGTTTTATAAAGGAATTGAAGATTTTAAATTTATCACAATCAGAAATATATTTTTCAAAGTTGTATCAATCGTACTCCTCTTTATAATTGTAAGAGAGAAAAGTGATTACCTGAAATATGCCTTCCTTATTGTTATAGCAACTAGCGGTTCATTTATTATTAATTTTCTAAATTTAAGAAAATATGTAGTTATAAATTTTAGAGGTCTTAATTTGAAACAGCATCTTAAACCAATCCTGATAATTTTCGCTACAACTGTTTCAATCGGCATTTATATTAAATTGGATTCTGTGATGTTAGGTTTTTTAGCTGGTGATTATTATGTGGGATTGTATAACGCTTCTATTAAGATAAACCGAATAATTCTGGCATTAGTTACATCTTTTGGTGTGGTTTTAATCCCACGCTTATCTCACTTGATAAAAAATAAACAAATAAATGATTTTAAAAAGTATATTGGAAAATCTTTTGACTTTGTTTTAATGCTTTCTATCCCATGTGTAGTTTTGATGATCTTTCTTTCAGAAAATATCATTTTACTATTATCAGGACATCAATTCCATGAAGCTGTTTTATCAATGCAGATTATTGCACCTATAATATTATTGATTGGATTATCAAATATTTTAGGTATCCAGATCTTGATTCCATTTAATAAAGAAAAATTTGTACTCTATTCGGTCTCGATTGGAGCAATTATAAATTTCTCATTAAATCTTTTTCTAATTCCCCTTTATCAACATAATGGAGCAGCAATTGCTACGCTTATTGCAGAATTCGCAGTTACCATTATTCAATTTATTTTTGTATCTCATGTTTTGAAATTTAAATTTCTTAAAATGAATCGTTTGATCTACTTATTTTTAGCAATAGTTTTAATCCCATTGATTTTACTTATAAAACAAATCAATATGTCATTAACTTTGGGAATGTTTATAACGGGAACTGTTTATTTTGTTATTTATTTTCTCATTCTATATTTAACAAAAGATGAATTTTTATATAAAACAGTTTTCAATAAGTTTATTAGAAGGATGAAATATGTATGATTTTATAGTTGTTGGTGCTGGTCTTGCCGGTTCGGTAATAGCGGAAAGAATTACCAAATTACTCAATAAAAAAGTTTTAATTATCGATAAACGCAAGCACATCGGTGGTAATTGTTTTGATTACTATAATAAATCCGGGATTTTGATTCATAAATATGGTCCGCATATTTTTCACACTATTTACAAAGAAGTGTGGGATTATCTTTCTGATTTTACTTCTTGGATTAATTATGAGCATAAAGTTCTGGTATCGATAAACAGAAAGAAAGTTCCAATTCCATTTAATTTGAATACATTGCATGAATTATTTCCTGAATCAATTTCTAGAAAAATCGAGATGAAACTTAAAAAAAATATTGGAGTAGAAAAGAAAATATCAATTTTTAAATTGAGAAAATCTGATGATTCTGATTTGAAACTATTAGGTGATTTTGTTTTTGATAATGTTATTAAGAATTATTCGATAAAGCAATGGGGAAAAGGTTTCGATGCATTAGATCAGACCGTGTTGGAAAGAATTCCGGTTTTCATTTCACGAGATAACAGGTATTTTCAGGATAAATTTCAAGGAATTCCTAACCATGGTTACACAGAGATTTTCGAAAAAATGTTATCTCATCCCAATCTTGAAATAATGCTGAATACAGATTTCAATGATGTATTTAGTATGGATTTCCAGAGAGGAATAGTATCTTATAAAGGTGAGGAATTCAAAGGAAAAATAATTTACACAGGCGAACTGGATGAGCTTTTCAATTACAAGTTCGGAAAATTGCCATATCGCTCTTTGAAGTTTGTTTTCAAAACAATTGAAAAGGAATTCTTTCAAAAAGCTGCTGTCATTAACTATCCAAATGATTATAATTTTACTCGAATCACAGAGTATAAACATATTACGAATCAGAAAAGTAAATTTACAACGTACAGCGAAGAATACCCACAGCATTATGATAGAACAGTCCCCGGGAAAAATATTCCATTTTATCCCATTCCAAATTTAAAAAACCATGAATTGTATGAAAGATATAGAAGATTGACATTAAAGTTCAAAAATATTCTATTGCTCGGTAGATTGGCTGAATACAAATATTTTAATATGGATTTAGTGATAAAAAGTGCTTTGAATCTTTTTGATGAAGGAATAAATAATGCAAGATAAAGGAACTGTCTGTGCAGTTGTAGTTACTTATAATCGCAAAGAACTTTTAATAGATTGTTTGGACTCTTTGCGGGAGCAAAAAAGAACTCTCGAAGCGATATACATAATTGACAATTCTTCCACAGATGGCACTGAATCCATCTTGAGAGATAATAAATATATAGAAGACTTACCTCCGATGAACTTACGAGATACTTGGGAAAAAGAATACTGTATTGCTAATCTTACGGATAAAAGCAGCATCAGAATTCACTATGTGCGAATGCCTGAAAATACAGGTGGAGCGGGTGGTTTTCATGAAGGTTTGAAACGAGGATATGAAAAGCATTATGACTGGTTTTGGCTCATGGATGATGATGTAATATTGGATAAACATGCACTTTCTGCTTTTTTTGATGTACCGTTTGAACAAAATGAATTTGGATTTTTATGCAGCAAGGTATTTGGCAAAAATAATCAACCCATGAATGTTCCTGCAATTGATTTAAGATTGAATGAGAATGAATATGCTGATTGGGGCAGATTTATGGATCACGGTTTGATCAAGGTGAGAGCTTGTACTTTTGTGTCGGTTTTTCTTAATAGAGAAATAGTAGAAAAAGTTGGATTACCATTTAAAGATTTCTTCATCTGGGAAGATGACCATGAATATACTTTGAGAATATCAGATAAATTATCATCTTACATGGTGGCAAAAAGCATTGTTTATCATCTGAGAGAAATTCAAAAATATCTGAATATCAATAATGAAATAGATAAATCACGAATCAAATTATACTTTTACAAATTCAGGAATTCTTTTTATATTCTAAGAAGATATTATAAAATGAGAAAAGTTACAAATATTTTTTATCAACGATTAATTCTAATTTTAAAATCTATCTTTACCAAATATGGATTATTTAAGACTTATATCATTCTGAAAGGAACAATATCTGGTATATTTTTTAGACCTAAATCTTGATCAATAAAAAAACAAGTCTGCAAATTAATTCAAAGTCATATCATTTTACTAATACATTATAGAATTTCAGAACAAAGTATTTAATTATGTTAATAGAACTTATATCTTTTTAACTCAAAAGGATTTAATTATTCGGTCTAATAGAATAAAAGTGGTTGCTAAAACACCACCTAACTTTTTATGTATAAAATATTTAACCCCTAATATTTATATAAGGAAATAAATGGAAAACAGATGACGTTTGGGGGTGTGAAAAATTAATTAAAGGATAGATTTTGTTGAAATTATTTCTCGCCAAATATCAAAACTTAACCACCAATTAATTTGTCCTGCAAATCTTGTATCACCTTTATAATATTCATTAACCAATAATCTGATTTTTTTATAATTATAATGAGGGTATTGCTTTACTTCTATAGAGTCAATTCTATCCTGTACAAAATTTGGTATTTTGTTAAGAAATTGTATATCTAAATTTGATTTTTGGTATCCCTTAATCTTTTTTGTAAGTATTGCCATCCCATAAGCATAATATAGATTCAATGTATATGGAATTATCGTTTCATATTTTGCAATTGGAAATTTAGTAAGTTGTTTATTCATTCTTAATATATTTTTATTCATTTTTTCTGATTTGCGTATTTTCACATCAACATTAAAAACCAGTTTCAATAAAGAAGGTTGGATAAAAGGCATATAATTCATCAAAGAACTATCCATTTTTGACTGCATTATACTTCCATTCGTAGTTTTTTTATATCTTAGATAGAGCAAATCAACCCAATTTTCTACACCAAAATCATCAATGGATGGCATAGATTTGAACATTTTTTCAATATCGTTCAACGTATATTCATACATCATCATTTCCATATCTTTATCAAAGATATCTGCTTTTGCTTCTTTCATAATATTATAAGTGTTTTCAATATCACCATTAATTAAAAACTTTTTCCCTGTCATCAACATTTTATTACTGAGGCTTCTTCTGAAAAAACCACCGGATCCTCCATCAATATAAATAGGTGCATTTACAATAGTACTGCAATATCCTAATTCTTTAAACGTATATGCAGGATAAAATGAATATGTTTCAGAAATAAATTTATACAATTTGGAAACACATGCTTCTTCATTTTGGTAAGGAGAATTCATTATTAGATGTTCAAAATTATAGAAGTTTGCAAGTTTCTTTGCAATTATTGTATCTGGTGAATCATTGTTACCCCAAGTTACTGTTTTCCAATTTATCTTCTCTTCTGAAAGTAGAAAGGAAAGCAGGGTTCTGGAATCGATACCTCCAGATAATGCCAGGATAATCTTTCTATCATTTTTTATCGGGAAAAGGGTAAGATCTCTTAACAAACTAATCGGATCATTACCAGTAATGCTCGCTGTAATGTTCGGATGCCAATAGTTATGAGTATTCTCAACTTTATTATCCTCACTAATTATAAGTTTTCCTCCTGGATTCAGTTTGTTAATTCCTTTCACAGAACTTTTATTAGATAAAGAAATGAAAAGATTCCAGAAAGATGAGAAAGATTTGAAATTTATTTCAGAATTGTCTATAATTTTTGAAAGCCAATCTAATCGTGAAGAAAATCCAATAAAATCATCTGTTTCAAGCCAATATATATTTCTTAATCCCAATTGATCATTTCTAATGATAACTTTATTATCTTTAATCAGTACTGTAACAAAATGACCATTTAAATTTGTCAAATCTGCATTTTCATCAGATAAAATGCTTTGCCAATCTTCCAACTTCATAAAATCAAATTGATCATTCCTTTTAGTAATACCTAATCCGAGAGCTATAAAACGATCACCCTTACTTTTTTCATTGATATTACTGATACACATATTTTTTAATCCGCCAGCGACTAGGTAGATCTGGTTATTTAGAAGAGAGTAATTTGGTTCAGGATGGATCGTGTTTAACCTTCTAAAATTTGTTTTCATTCTACTATTTTTATTAATAATTCCTAACATCCAACTCATAACAGATCCTCCAAAGATTTTTACATTTCCTATACATATAAAAACAGGCAAGTTTTTTTTACTTTGACAAAAGTATGTCTTGAATGTGAATAAATCCAAAATTAAAGAGAGAAAAAATATGAGATTTCATATAAGAATTATCATCTAATAGCGTGTACATGATAATTCAATTAATAAATCGCTGTAATCATACAAAATATGGAAGTGAAAATGAAATTTGTACTTAATGTGTTTAATACTGAGATTAACATTATTGATAGATTAATGAGTATAAGTCAGGATCAAAAAGTAGTAATTATAGATAAAAATATTCATAAATTGTATAAAAGTGATTTAGACTTATTGTTGAAAGATACTCCAATATTTCTGTTTGAAGCAGAAGAAAATAATAAAACAATTAATGAAGTTAAAAAGATATATACTTTTTTCATTGAGAATAACGTTACAAGAGAAACTGTAATTATTGGAATTGGTGGTGGTATTACTACGGATATAGTTGCTTTTGCGGCTTCAACTTTCAAACGTGGATGTAAGTTGCAACTTATTCCAACCACTTTTCTTGCCATGATAGATGCAGCAATTGGTGGGAAAACTGCAATCAATTTTAATGGGATAAAAAATGTAGTTGGGACATTCTATCCTGCTGAGAAAGTATATATTCATCCCGGTTTTTTAGAAACTCTTCAAGAGATAGATCGTCAAAGTGGATGGGCTGAATGTTTGAAAGTAGCCCTGATAAATGATAACGGATTATACGAAATTTTAAAAAATGACAATAAATTAGTAACTTCTGAAATTATTGAAAAAGCAATTCAGATCAAAATGATGCATTGTGAAAATGATTTACGTGATTCCGGTGAGAGACAGAAACTGAATCTTGGTCATACATTTGCGCATTTAATAGAATCTGCTTCAGATTATACTGTAAGTCACGGAGAGGCTGTGGCTATTGGTGTTCGCAAAGCAGCTGAATTTAGTTACAATGAAAAAATGATAAGTGTAAATGATTTCAATATTATTAAAGAACTACTTGATAAGTATAAGTTACCAGATTCTATCTCAAATGAGATTAAAAGTAAAATAAATAAGAGGGGAAGAGAGCTTCTTTTTCAGGATAAAAAAGCGGGAAAGAAAGTCAGGTTGGTTTTATTCCAAGGATTTCAAGATATAATTGTTAAGGAAGTAAATGACCATCAAAAAGTGATAGATCTCATGATTTCATAATTTATAAATCATTCCCAAAATCTTTTCCAGATATTTAGCATCAATTTCATCGAATGAATCTAACTCTTTACTGTCCACATCCATCACAGCTACAATTTCATTATCTTTATATATCGGAATCACGATCTCAGAAGCTGATCGACTGTCACAGGTGATATGTCTTGGAAATTTATGAATATCAGGAATTATTTGTGTTTCCTTCTGATCAATAGCTGCCCAACACACTCCAGTGTTTTTAGCCAGCACCAAACAGGCAACACTACCCTGATAACAGCATACGGTTAGTTCTCCATCCACCAAACGATAAAATCCCGTCCAAAAATAGTAGTTGAATTTGTGATGTAAAACAGCAGCAATTGTGCTCATGCGAGCCAAAGGATCGTTTGTCTTTTTGATTAATTCTTCAATCTGAATGATAACTCGCTTATATCTTTTTGCTTTTCTATTCATATCCATTGTTACCTTCTCTTATACACTATAATTTACAGGATCATATTCTTAGTATAAAGGTTGTAATAATAATCTTTCTTTTCCATCAATTCATCATGAGTTCCCAGCTCCACAATTTTGCCCTCATTGATTACATAAAGCAGATCAGCCTTACGAACAGTGGACAGGCGATGAGCGATGATGATAGTCGTTCTATTCTGCGAAAGTTCTTCCATAGCTTTCTGGATAAAAGCTTCCGATTCTGTATCGAGAGAAGATGTAGCTTCATCGAAAATAAGAATTGGTGGATTCTTGAGGAAAGCTCTAGCAATTGAAATCCTTTGTTTCTGACCACCAGAGAGTTTTACCCCGCGCTCACCAGTGAGAGTATCGAATCCTTCAGGAAGTGATTGGATAAAATCTAGTATATTGGCTTTCCGGGCAGCTTCTATCACCTCTTCTTCGTTGGCTTTGGGATTTCCATAAATTATGTTCTCACGGATCGTTGTATCGAATAAAAATACATTTTGCTGAACAATACCAATATTTTCTCGTAATGATTCTTGAGTGAGATCCATAATATTATTTCCATCAATAGAAATCGATCCTGCTTGAGTTTCATAGAAACGGGGGATCAAAGAGGCAATGGTAGATTTTCCTGCACCCGATTCTCCAACAAGAGCGATGGTTTTTCCGGCAGGAACCGCCATATTAATATTTTGCAGAACCCAATTTTCAGATGATTGATACTTAAATGTTAAATCGGATATTTCAATTGTTCCTTTCACATTAGTAAGAGAATGAGCATTTTTCTTATCCCTAATATCAGGTTCAATATCCATGATTTCGATAAATCTTTCAAAAGCTGCAGATCCTTGTTGGAACTGCTCAGTGAAGTGAACCAGCCGTTCTATTGGTCTCAAAATGAAGTTCACATAGAGTGTGAATGCCAGCAGATCTATCACATCTATTTTGCCTTGATAAATGAGAAGAACTCCACCACCGATAACAACCAGATAATAAAAATCAGTTAGGAAAGTCATTCCAGCAAAATAGGTACTCATGATCTTATACATCTTTTCTTTAGCGCGCTGAAAAGTAAAATTGATATTACCGAATTTCTCCATTTCCAGATGTTCATTAGTAAACGATTTAACTTCTCTAATTCCTTGCACAGAATTTTCTACTGAGCTGTTAATATCAGCAATCCGCTTTCTCACCAGACGAAATCCACCTTTCATACGGTGACCAAAGGTTAATCCCCATATGATGAGAAGAGGAACCGGGATCATGGCAATAAAAGCAAGTGAAACATTGTAATGAAACATGGCAATGAATGAACCGATGATCATAAAAACTGAGATGATCAGGTCTTCAGGAGCATGATGTGCAACTTCAGCTATCATATTGAGATCATTAGAAATACGTGACATAATATGCCCTGTTTTCACATTATCAAAATAATTAAATGATAACTTTTGCAGATGAGCGAACATATCTGATCTCATATCAGATTCCATTCGCACGCCCATAATATGACCCCAACGAATGCGAATATAAGTAAAAACGGATTTGAAAATAATGATTCCACCCATTATTGCTAGTAAAGTAAAGATCCCATTTAAATCTTTATTTGGTATATGAACTTTGAGTAGTGTGCGTGTAAGCATCGGCATAAAAACTGAAAGGATCGCTGCCAG
>DAOUTP010000223.1 GCA_030626645.1 Candidatus Cloacimonadota bacterium | reverse complement strand
TGATCTTCCTGACATCAACTCTGAGATCTTAGGTAAAATCGATTGGGAAAGACGTTACAAGATAATGCGGACACACACCTCCATGCATTCACTCAGTGCCGTTGTGTGGCGAGATTATCATGCTCAGGTTACGGGTGGTAACATTGAACCGCTGGGAGGTAGGCTGGATTTTGAATTTGAGAAACTGAATGCTGAAATGATCTCTGAAATTGGAGAGAAAGTTAATGCTGAGATCCGGAAAGGTTTGGATGTAACTTCCAAAATTTTACCACGGGCAGAAGCGGAGAAAATCCCTGATCTGATAAGAACCAAGATCAACCTGCTGCCACCTGGCTTAACAGAGATCAGAGTGGTTAAAATTCAGGATTTGGATCTACAGGCAGATGGTGGAACTCATGTAAGAAATACTTCCGAGATCGGTACGATTAAAATTGTAAGTTACAAAAGCAAAGGACGCATAAATAAACGAATAAAGATAGAGATAGTGTAAAATTATAAATCACTTTTCTCAATGGTATAATTATCTGGAATAAAAAAAACGGGCTTTCGCCCGTTTGGGAGGATGCGTCTTTTCTTTATTTAGGAGTTTATGAATAATTTTATGGATGTGCCAGTTGGACAGTGAAACCAAGCTTAGCGTAAGTTTGTTTTACATCACTATCTGTTAGAAGACTATTATCTACTACTGCCAAGTTTATTTCTGTTCTTCTCCAAAAATATGAGAGTCCTAAAGTAAGGAATTTTCTATCTTCAAAAGTCTCAGATTCCTGCCAATAATCAAATTCATTACCATACATATCTGAAACTGTGTAGTCTGTATTTCTGATGTCAAAATTGGTAAACATACCTGTTCTAATGTGCAGTTTTTCAAATGGGGCATATTCCAATCCCAAATGGAAATTATTGCTATCTACAAATTCTGGCATTTCAGAGTATTGCTTATAGCTGAAATCAAATAGTACCGATAATGGAATAATAGAGCTTGAGTATTTTGTTCCAACCAGTACTTCCATAGGAAAGATGTTTTTGTCATATTCCAATAATACAAAACTACAGTTTGTGGTCAGGGTTTTTTCTACAGGGATGAGAAATGACAAACCAAAAGAGAGATTTTGTAATGGAGAATAAATTGCTCCCAATTTCGGTCTGAACAAGATAAAATCCAATTCTCCGCAATAGCTGCCCCAACTTCCATTATCCAATGGATAAACGTTATTAACTTCAGAATGATAGATGTCTAAATTCAAACCTACTCCAAACCTGAACTTCTCAAGAACATAGGAGATAGGAACATTTAAAGAATTAATGTAACGCTTCTCGGATATTGAAAAGGTTTCAATTACTTCACCGTTGTGGGTGTTAACAACTTCTCCTAAATCCATATTGTAACTGCTCTTTGCTGTGTATATTAATCCAGCTCGTACATATTCGGAAAATTTGTAGGCAAAAGCTGCTGCTACACCTGAACGATAGCTTGTAACATCATTGCCATTGGTTGTGATATCAGAGAATAGATTTGTGTTGTTTTTTAAGCCGTATTCATAATAGATCTGAGCATCATTCTTGATATCAAATGAGGCAGGGTTAATATTGGAAAATGAAATATCGCCAACATCGGCAACACCTGCATAGCCTTGTCCTGCGATTTCTGCTGAAACCAGATTATCAGCATAAAAATCAATAACCGGTTTACATGTGCTTTCCTGTTGATCCAATGCAATAATTGAACTTAACAATGGACTAATAAGTCCAAGCAAAATAATCACTGTAATTTGTTTTAACATTTTTTTTAAACCTCCTTGATTCAATGTCTCTGTGTTATTAATAAGCAATTCCTGTGCCAGTGGTTAAAATGCACAAATACAGCATAAGTTACATATTTTTAATTTAATAATGTGTCCGAATACGATTACTCTATATCCAATATTGAACGGTCTTTTGGAGAATCTAACCTTTAATTAATGCAAAATCGATACAAATTTCTGATTTATTAATGCGTAATATGAAAATGGTATTTTTGATAAAAATGAAGTATGAAATATATCAATTTGATAAAATATATTAATGCTTAATCAGTGATTCTATGATGTTTCATTTTTAAGAGAAGTCAGGATGAGCTTGGGAAATAAAAAACGGGCTTTCGCCCGTTTTTTATTGTATCTGTTATGGTGGGATCAATCTGCAAAGATTTTTTGCATTCTCTCCAGGTTCTCTCTAAATACATTCAAATTAGGATCATCTTTCTCAGCTAATTCGCAGGCTTTTGCATAGTTCTTTTGTGCTTGTTCATATTGTTCATTATTCTCATAAGCCTCACCCAGACTGTCATAAACATTAGCAGATGCAGGAAATCTTTTTACATTTACTTCGAAAACTTCGATCGCCTTCTCAAATTTCTCTTTTAATAAGTAATTATATCCTAGCATATTTATAGCATATTCCGGTGTTTTTATCTCATAGTTAAATTTTTCAGAAATATTGTTGTAATGTTCATCAATAGCTGCCAGTCCTTCTTCATATTTTTCTTGTGGCAAATTCCATCCTGAATATAACTTTTCCAGACCATAATAAACAGTTAAATGCGGGATAGAATTATGTGTTTCTTTTATCATCTGAGTATAAGTAAATTCCAAATTAGCGGGAGATTTAGTTTCGATGAGAGAAACAAATTTATCAATAGCCGGAATGTATGGAGGTTCATCTCCCAAAGTCATGTAGAAGAATTTGTGTTTGTCATAACTAGATTTCAAAGCAGTTTCAGCTTTTGTTACCAGTAATTGCTCATCCCAATGCAAATACGGACTTATTGCAATATAGGAATCAAATGTATCCGGTTTTTCTAAGAAAGTATAAGTAGTGAATGTTCCACCGTAGGAATGTCCCACCAGGATCCGATAGGGTGTAGTTCTGAAATTTTCTTCAATATACGGGATCAATTCTTCTGAGATAAATGTAAGAAATTCTTCAGAACCACCTGACGTCGGCTGCCGCTCGACATAAGTAGGCAGGAAGTCTTTATTTCTATCAATATTCTTAATAGCAACTACTATAGTTTGCGGCATCAATCCTCGCGATGATAGAAATTGAACAATACCTGAAACATGAAGGAAATGAGAGCCGCCATCTAAAAGATAGAGTACGGGATATTCTGTAGCTGCATCTTCATAATCGTCAGGCAAATAAACAAGCATCTGCCTTTCTTGATCTAGAATTTCAGATTTGATAGTTACTGTTTTACCAAGCGTGATCGCATCATTTCCATTTTCTGCCCAAAGTAAAGTAGTTAGAAATAAAATAATAACTGTTACTG
>DAOUTP010000293.1 GCA_030626645.1 Candidatus Cloacimonadota bacterium | reverse complement strand
TCCATTTTTGAATTGTTCCATGATAGAATCTTTCTCTTTTGTTTTCATTTTACCATGCAGGAGAGCAATTTTTTTGTTTGGAAATACGTGTGTGCTTAATCTTTCAAATAGTGTTTCTGCATCGAGCAGATCCATTTTTTCCGATTCTTTAATAAGCGGACAAACAATGTAAACTTGTTGACCTAATTGTAATTGAGTCTCCACTTTTTCATAAACTACAGAACTTTTATTGAAATTGCAATAAGTGGTTTTTATCTCTTTCCGGTTGGGAGGAAGCTCATCGATAACACTTACATCAAGATCTCCATAAACCGTTAATGCAAGCGAGCGGGGAATAGGTGTGGCAGAAAGATACATCAGATCAGGGTTATTATTTCTATGGCTTAGCACAGCTCTTTGTTCCACTCCAAAACGATGCTGCTCATCAATTGCCACAAAACCGGCATTTTGAAATTCAACATCTTTCTGGATGAGGGCGTGAGTTCCAATAATTATATCGATCTCGCCATTTTTAATTTTTTCTTTGAGTTCTGTTTTAGCTTTGTTCACTCCACCTTTTAGAAGAGCAATTCTAATTTCCGGCTGATTAGAAAGCAGCTTTGAAATGCTGTTGAAATGCTGTTCTACTAAAATTTCCGTCGGAGCCATAAGTATTGATTGAAATCCATTCTCGATAGATAGAAGCATTGCAAAAACCGTAACAATTGTTTTCCCTGAGCCAACATCACCCTGAAGCAGTCTGTTCATTTGCTTGCTGGAAGTCATGTCTTCCACGAATTCGCGAATAACTCTTTTTTGGGCTTGAGTAAGTTTGAAAGGTAAAGAGTTCTTTAGTTTGGTCGTGAATGTTTTTTCTAAAGTGAATTTGTTTCCATTCAGCTTTTTCTCATGTCCGTATTTGCTGCGAGCCAGCATAAGTTGTGTGAAGAAAAGTTCCTCAAAAGCAAAACGTATTTTCTCTTTTGGAATTTGGGTGGGATGTTGGGTAAAATGGATCTTCTGCATGGCAGTTTTTCTATCGGGGAAATTGAATTTGTCTGCAATATATGGTGGAAGATTTTCCGTGATTTCCTCAGCATAAAGCTCAAATGCTTTGTAGACCAGATTCCGCATTACGTTCATACTGATTTTTTCGGTGAGCGGATAAACAGGAAGCACAGATCTTGTTTTCCAAAAATCCAGTTTCATCTCTTCTTCATCCAGAATTTCTATTTGAGGATGGAGCATTTGTGGAGTACCGCGGAATTCTGAAACAACACCGCTTACCCAAATCTGCTTTCCATTCTTAAACTGATCTATAAACCAGTTACCAAAACGGAACCAGGTGAGAAAGAGATAATCTTCTCCATCTGTTACAACCACATTAAGTTGGGTTTTCTTGCGGGGAAGGTTTCTCTTTTCTACAGACACGATATTGCCAACGAAAGAGCAATTTTCTGTAAATTTAAGATCACGGATCTTAACGGCAGATCTACGATTTATATAATCACGCGGGAAGTGTTCCATCAAATCACTGATAGTGTAAATATTGAGTTTATTCAGTAATTTACTGCGATATTCTCCCACACCTTTTAAATATTTAACATCGTTGTCTAAAGCACTCATATCATCCTCTGGAAATTATTACAATCACAGATATTATTTTATGAATTCCAACTGCAACACAAACTAACTCTAGCGGATTATGAATCAAGATTTTTTTTTATTTGTTTTAAAATTAATAGATTGGACGGAACTAGATAAAGATATTCATAATTCCACCGACCAGCAAGGTGGCAAAAACCATTATTGCCGATGATTTGAGCATATCCCTAACGCCAAGCTCTTTTAATAGAACGGTAAAAGTGGCAATACACGGAAAGTACATGGTAAGTACGACCGAAGCGATAACGAGTTGTCCCATGCTCATATTGAGTGGACTCAGCATGCCAATAGCAACATCTTTACGCAGGAAACCAACAATAAGTGCACCAACTGCTTCTCTTGGTAATCCTAAGATTCCTGTAATGATCGGTTCAGTTAATTTACCTATAAAATCTATAATATGAAGTGCGTAAAGAATATTCATGAAAAGTACACCCAGCAGCATAAATGGGATTGCTTCTTTAATAAAAGACAAAACCCGCATCCAGAGTTTTTTCATTAATACCTTAAAACTTGGAAGCCGGTAAGGCGGGATCTCAATAAAAATTTCAGGACTTTCACCCTTCATTATCTTATTAAGGAAAAATCCCAGCAGAACCCAGACGATGAAGAGAGTTCCAAAAACCATTGATAAGGCCAATGCTCCGTGTTTTCCTACTAAACCAACTACCATTGCCAGTTGCGCAAAACAGGGAACTGCAATAGCCATCATTGTAGAAGCAATAAATCTTTCACGCCTGGTTTCTAAAATTCTAGCTGCCATTGCTCCGGGAACATTGCAACCAAGACCCAAAAGCATCGGAACAATTGCTAACCCGTGAATTCCTAATTTATGCATCAT
>DAOUTP010000278.1 GCA_030626645.1 Candidatus Cloacimonadota bacterium | reverse complement strand
TGAAGCAATGACGATTAATAAAATAAAGGCTCCAGCAAGAAGGTTCTGACTAATTCCTAAAACCGTCAATAAGAGTATAAATCCCATTACAATACTGAATAAAATTTTAGATGAAACTTCATGTTTCACAAAGAACCTATTCCGTCGATCTGAAATTAATCGATCCTTATTTCGATGCAGGTAATCATTAACTACTAATAGGATAATCCAGATACTTACAGGTATGAATACTGCTAATCTGATCTGGACAGTAGTGGGGCTATATTGGCCTAGCTGCACACCTAATAAGCCGAGCAAGGCTATATATGGGATAGAATACAGGCGAACCATGTCAATGAATGCAATAATTTGCAACAACAACGGTTGAAACAATTCTCTAATGTATTTTTTCTCATTTTTCGTATTCATATTATTCATATATATATCACCCATTTGATTGTTTGCATAATACCACATATAAGGTTGGATGCTCAGAGATTCATCACCTATTAATCTTACTTAATTAAACCAATTTGATGAACATAGCTATATTCTTTATGGACATAAGCTATGTAACCTGCCAACTACCTGAATGTTAATAAAAGTAATTTTAGATAACTCATTATACTTAAATAATATACAGCCTGAAATTTTATCATGCATCATTACCATGATCGACATCAATCGAGGCAATACATTTCTAAAAAACCTCAGATTCTGTAAGTGTACATTCTTTCACATAAAATTGTGGCCTCTTGATCTTCAATACTCTGAAAATCTCTTCTAACAGCTGGAAAGAAGAGATGGATTAAAAGGACAACGGCAATGGCTGAAAAATTGAAATGACCCTATTTCTTAATTTATATAGATAAATAATATTCAAATTTAATTTTAAATCTTTAATATGAAATT
Organism: Candidatus Cloacimonadota bacterium; assembly: GCA_030626645.1. Classification (GTDB taxonomy): domain Bacteria; phylum Cloacimonadota; class Cloacimonadia; order Cloacimonadales; family TCS61; genus Tenebribacter. The sequence goes on along the minus strand of DAOUTP010000278.1, from coordinate 1,735 downwards.
CTAAATAATGATTCTAAACAAGATTTCGTATCCCTTTTTTAACCACTGATTTAATTAGTTTAATAATGGATTGGGAGATTATCCATTAAATAAAGAGGTGAGATAATTGAGGAAAGTAATGATAATATCAATAGTATTGATTATGATTATGTCCGTTCCACCAAGCTTAGCAATTGAGGTGGATGGAATAAAAAGTGTCGGTGAGTGGGACGAGGAATGGAACTGGAATCAAACAGGAGAAAAATTATTCCCTCCTGGAAATAGACTAGCTATGTGGCAGGAAGGAATTGAATTAGAAAATGATCCTAAGAACGATTCTGGACTGGGTTATAGTGATTCAATGGCTCAGGCAGGTGAGTCCAGTGGTTATGATATTATAAGATTCTATTCAGCCTATGATGCTGATAATGACACAGCATATGGATTAACTCAAGTATATGGCCTTCCTGCTGACCTTGATGGGGATTTGGATCCGGATAATGATTGTACAGCTTATGGGGATTGTCCAGGCATTAGCGAATCGGAAATTATTATAATACATTTTATACAAGATTCACTTGGTACAGATGTTAGAATAGATGTCCAAAATAATTCTGTGTCAGTTAATAATGCCGCTCTAGCTGGCAAAGTCAAAGTGGAATGGAATTCAGATCCTGCTAATTTAATTGAGGATCCTGATGACAACACTCAACCTAGAGCTGTTTATGAAATTTCAATCGAAAACTTTACATCTAGTGGGTTGTTCTCAAGGGATGCCGATGATTCCCCCATTGAAATTAAACTGACAGCAGGAGGATTGGAAGATATACCTGGTGAAGATACGGGCAGTGCATTTCTCTGGTTCCCAACTCCAAAGATTGACATCGAGAAATATGTACAGGACACGGCCGGTAACTGGTTGGACGCTGACAGTCCACAGGGTCCAGAACTTGTGAATGGAACTACTGCTCACTGGAAGTATGTAGTCACAAACACCGGAGAAGATTACCTCATAGATGTTGCTGTTGATGATGATATGGTTGGTCCGATCACCTGTCCGCAGACCACTCTTAATGTAGGCGAGAGTATGACATGTTTCAAAGATGGTTCAATACCTGATGACTGTACTGATTATAAAAATTGGGCCACAGTTGAAGGTTATGGAGCGATATCAGGAATAAAGGTTACCGATGAGGATCCAGCCCACTATCACTGTGAAAAGGAAATTCCAGCTCTAACGCCAGCAGGGTTGATGGCTCTTATCGGAATACTTGGAATGATTGGAATTGTCGGACTGAAACGCCGCGACTAAATTCCAATTTTTTCCTTTTTCTTTTTTAAATTATTCATCCTTTCATCCAGAGCAGGTCATAGTTTCCGGCAAAAATATAACCTTTGTATTAACGGGAAAATCGAGTTTTACCTATACAGTTCAAGTGCCATCGGAACACAGAGGATCTTGTTCAATCGAAGGGACTCTCTTGGACGAAGATAAGGTAGAATATTCAGTTGAAGGAGATTCACAAGTGTGCATTCTCTAAGTATAGGACCAGGCAAAAATGACTAGCTGCCGGGCAAATACATTCATCTTATTGTTAATCATAATGCTGGCGGACATATTGTTTCTTGGATGTATAGATTCTACAGCACCCACTGATCATAATAAACCCGATAGCATTAGATTGTCCAATATCACTTCAGCTTTCAAGGAATTGCCTGAAGTCCAACAATTTTTAAAAGTCTATCCAAATGCAAG
>DAOUTP010000018.1 GCA_030626645.1 Candidatus Cloacimonadota bacterium | reverse complement strand
TTCATTATCGTAACGGGTTCCCTTTCGGAAGAAATGGCTGCTGATTCCATAAAAAGAGGTGCCTGGGATTATGTTCTCAAAGAAAACCTGTTAAGATTAACTCCTGCCATTGAAAACGCTCTTAAATTGAAAGAGGAAAAAGATAAAAACAGGCAGGCAGTGGAAGCACTGCAAAACAGCGAAGAAAAATTCCGAACAATAATTGAACAATCTTCAGATGCTTTGTACATCATCAATCTTGAAGGTAATATAATTGAAGTGAACAATACAACTTGTACAAGTCTTGGATATACTCGAGATGAATTATTATCAATGAATGTTGCAAAAATTGATACCAGTTACAGTGATGGAAATATTAGAAGAAATGTCTTACAGAGATTACAAAAAGGAGAAACAGTTTCTATCGAGAGTTTTCTAACTCGAAAAGATAATACAACATACCCGGTTGAAATCAACATTGGAATAATTAAACTGAAAGAAAAACCTGTAATGCTTGGATTTGCACGTGACATCACGGATCGTAAGAAAAGAGAAAATGAATTAAAAGCGAAATATGAGCAACTTGAAATTTTTAATAATATAACTGTTGATAGAGAATTAAAAATTAATGAAACAAGAAAAGAAGTAAATGATTTACTAAAGCAATTGGGAAAAGAAGAGAAGTATAAAGTAATATAACTAATAGCGGGAAAAGGTCGTGATCAAGGTCTGTGACGGCAAGACTTGAGTTAGCAATCCGGCAACTGCCGGAGAGCTGACTTAAGGATTGAGGTGCTACGCATCATCAGGATTGAGTTGCGCATCATCGTTCTTAACTCAATTCCTCAGCAAGCTGAGTTATTAAATCAAGTCCGACAGACTGTAAGGATGGGAGATAAAGTAAGGAGTTAAAGTAAAATGAAAAAACAAAAAATCTTAATGCTGGAAGATAACAAGCTCGATGCAAAACTTATCAAAGAAGAATTGACAGAGCATAAATTTGATTTTACTTCCGAACTGGTAGAAACAAAAAAAGATTTTATAACCGCTATTAAAGACTTTAAACCCAATGTTATACTTTCCGATTATACTCTACCCCATTTCACTGGCTTTGAAGCTTTGGAAATTGCTAAAAAACTTATCCCGGATATTCCATTCATCATCGTAACGGGTTCCCTCTCGGAAGAAATGGCGGCTGATTCCATTAAAAGAGGAGCCTGGGATTATGTTCTCAAAGAAAATCTGAAAAGATTAACTCCTGCAATAGAAAACGCTTTTAAATTAAAAGAGGAAAAAGATAAAAACAGGCAGACAAATGAAGAACTAAAAAGTTCGGAAGAAAGATTGAAAATTTTATTTGAATCTGCTCCTGATGCTTATTATTTGAATGACCTTAAAGGAACTTTCATTGATGGAAACAAAATTGCTGAAGAGATGTTGGGATATAAGAAAGAAGAACTGATTGGAAAAAATTTTTTAAAACTCAATCTCTTGCCTGCAAAAGAATTACCTAAGGCAATGAAAGCTCTTGCAAAAAGTATACTAGGCGAAATATCAGGACCCGATGAACTTCTTTTGAATCGCAAAGATGGCAGTCAGGTTTCAGTGGAGATACGAACTTATCCTGTAAAAATAAAAAATAAAACTGTAGTTCTTGGAATTGCGCGCGACATCACCGAACGCAAGCGGGCGGAGGAAAAAGAAAAAACACACCATAAAAACATTCAGTTATTATCCAATACAGCAATGCAGTTTGTTGAATTCCCGCAAGATAAAGACATTTATACTTTTATTGGTGAAAAGCTTAAAGAGTTTACAGGAGAAAATTCAATTATTGTTGTTAATTCTATTGATACGGAAAGAGATATCCTGACCAACCGCACGGTTCTTGGATTGGGAAAATTATCTGAAAAAGTTGCAGGTCTTATAGGAAAGCATCCTGTAGGTATGACATTCGATGCAAAAGACCAAACCCTGTCCGCTCTTTCTGACGGCAAATTGCATTTAAACGAGGAAGGACTATATGGAGTATTTTTTAAGAGTGTGCCGGAAACTATCTGTAATTCTATAGAAAAACTCTTGAATATAAAAACAATATATGGAATCGGTTTCGCAAAAGATAATGAATTATTCGGAAATGCTGTCATATTTTTAAGAGAAGACGCCGGTGAACTTAAGAATAAGCAGATAATAGAAACATTTATAAATCAGGCTTCCATAGCAATTCAAAAGAAACAGGCAGAAGAAGCTTTAATAGAAAGCAATGAAAACTTCCAACAGGTTGTATCTAATATTACAACTGTTGTTTGGAAAGCAGACATTGGAAAAGATGGAGCTTTTGAAAATACTTATACCTCACCTGTTGTAGATGAATTATTGGAGTTACCTGCCGGAACAATAAAAAATGACTGGAATAAGTATTTCAGCTATGTAAAACCCGAATACCAGGAACGGGTAAATAATGCTTTCGGAGAAGCAATAAAATCGCCTGGAAAAAAATTTGATTGCGAATACGAAGTATTAAAAGATAATGGACAAACAGCCTGGTTTCATTCAATTGGCAGGTGTTTTGAAAAAAACGGAAAATTACACTTTTTTGGCTCTACTTCGGACATCACCGAACGCAAGCAAGCGGAAAATGCATTTAAAGAAAGTGAATATGAAAAATTATTAATTCTGGATAATATGACCGAACTTATAGTATTTAGAAATAAAAATATGGAAACTGTCTGGGCTAGCAAAGCTGTTTCGAAATTTTTAGAAATCACACCAGAAGAAAATATTGGTCGTGTTTGTTATAAAGCAAGATATAATAGAAAGACACCATGCCCTGATTGTAAAGTGGTTCTGGTTCTTAAAACAGGAAATCCTAGTCAATACGAAGATACCTCACCTGATGGTAAATATTGGGATGTAAGATGTAATCCAGTTCGCAATGAATCCAGCGAAATTATCGGTACAATAGAAGTGTCTACGGATATCACCGAGCGTAAACTGGTGGAAGAGGCAATAAAGAAAAGCGAAGAGAAATATCGGTCTCTGGTTGAAACCATAGAAGAAGGGATTGGCAATGTAAATGAAAACGAAACTTTTACTTTTGTAAATCAAGCTGCTGCAGATATTTTTGGTTATCCCAAAAAAGAAATGATCGGTAAGAATCTGAAGGAATTAATATCACCTGAAATGTTCCAGAAAGTACTTGAACAATCCTCATTTAGAAAAAAAGGGAAATCAAGTTTTTATGAGCTTTCTATAATTAGAAAAAACGGCGAACAAAGAATTATCACAGTAACAGCAACTCCAATCATTTCTGAAAATGGAGAACATCAAGGTTCTTTTGGAATATTTCATGATATCACCGAGCGTAAGCAGGCAGAGGAAGCACTGCAGCAACACACCCGGCTATTGGAAACGTTGCAGAATGTTACTGCGGCACTATCAACTTCATTGGATCTGGATGAAGTGCTGCAACTCATTCTCGATCAAATATCGCAAGCGATCTCTTTCGACAGTGCCAGCATTTTCTTAATTGAGGGTGAAAAGCTAAACGTCGCTATAGCCAAGGGAATCACGCCGGATTTGATTGGAACAAGCTATCCTCTCGATAATCCCCTCTTCCAGGAAATAAGATCGACCCAAAAAGCACTTTTGATATCCGATACCAAGTCGGATTCACGCTTTAAAGGCTGGGGGGAGACCAAAAAAATCTGCTGCTGGATGGGCATCCCGCTGAACACTCGTGAAGGATTGATCGGTTTCCTGACGCTGGATAGCTATCAACCAGATGCCTATACATCTGAGCAGCTCGCATTAGCCCAGCCTTTTGCCGGCCAGGCTGCCCAGGCTATCCATAATGCCCGCCTGTATCAACGTGTTATTGAGAATGTCAACGAGCTTGAGAAATTCAATAAAATGGCTGTAGGCAGAGAACTGAAGATGATCGAATTGAAGAAAGAAATAAATGAACTTCTTGAGAAATCAGGAGAAGAAGCAATATATAAGATTGCGGAGTAAGCCAAGACTTGAGTTAGCCATCCCAAGACTTGAGTTAAGGGGAGCGAAGCGAAACTTGACTTAAGGATTGCTGGGATTCGTCGTTCTTAACTCAATTCCTCAGCAAGCTGAGTTATTAAGTCAAGTCCGATAAGTCCGACCAAGAAGAGGAGAAAAAAAATGAGAATACGAACTAAGTTTGTTTTGATAATGATGATATTTTTGTTTATAGTTTTTGCAATAATGTATCTCATATTCTCACAAATTTCCCAAAACAGAGCAATAGAAAATATCAATAATCATATAAACACAGCAGTAAAATTTAAAGCGCAGAATATCGAATCATTGCTGGAAAATTACAAAAATATCACTGAATTATTAGCTGGCGGTGTTCCTGTCATCCAGTATTTCGATACCACAATAGATCATAAAACAAGAGAGAAAAATTTTAAATCAAGAATTAGTAACTCTATTAAGATAAATGATGCGATAACAAGGATAAGAATCTTGGATGTAAAAGGAATTGTTACAGCTTCCAGTCATGAAGATATTGGAATGGACAGTTCTAACAGCAAGATATTCCTGGAGGGAAAAAAAGGAACATATATTGGAGACCTTCATTTCTCGGAATTTACCGGCGAATATGTTTTAAGCATTTCTGATCCGATCTATGCTAATGGAAAGATATCCGGTGTTTTTATCATTAATTTTGCTGCGGCAAAGCAACTTTTTCCAATTATTGCAGATAAAACAGGTTTAGCACATTCTACAGATATTTATCTGCTGAACAAAGATCATTATTTAATATCTCCTCTCCCATATGAAGATAAAATACTGGAAAGAAAGATCGAACCTGAACAGATAAATTTATGTTATTCTGATCACATAGAAAATAAAATTCCCGAAATGGATTTGAAAGAATTAATGCCGTACAATAATTATCTTGGTAAGAAAGTACTGGGAACTCACTCTTACATTTCTTTGTTGAAATGGTTTCTTATTGTAGAGGTAAATGAAGCAGAGTTTATGCGTCCGGTTATTAAATATAGAAATATTCTTTTGATCACATTTTCAATTATCCTGATCCTCTCTCTGGGTGTTTCATATATTTTTTCTATCTTTCTTACTAAACCTATTAAAAGGCTGGAAGCAGGTGTTCAAGAGATTATCAATGGAAACACAGACTATAAAGTAGCAACAAAACGCAAAGATGAGATCGGTCATCTTTCCCGGGTTTTTGATGACATGACCGTCAAATTGAACAAATCGCAAAAAGAATTGGAAAACCATGCTGAAAAACTTGAAGTACAGGTAAAAGAACGAACTACTGAACTGGAAAAGAAAATCGATGAAAGCAAGCAGCAAAGACATGCAATTTTGAATGTTGCTGCTGATCTGGAAAAAATAAATGTAGATTTGAAAGCGGAAATCACCGAGCGCAAAAGAGCGGAAGAGCAGATCAAAAAAGATCTGAAAATAAAAACTGCTCTTCTGCAAGAATTGTATCATCGCACCAAAAACAATATGCAGCTTATTGCTTCCATGCTGAAGATGCAATCCAGGAGTATTGAGAATAGATCCCTGGCCGGTATCTCCAGTATCGATTTTCTGCATGATTCATTCGATGCAATTATCAACCGGATCAAAGCTATGAGTATGGTTCATCAGAAACTATATCAAGCAGAAGACCTATCTCGAATTAATTTGAAAGAGTATATTAAAGACCTGGTAAATTACTTGATGATGAGTTATCATATCCGATCAGAAACAATATCAGTGAACCTGGAATTGGAAGACGTTTTAGTATTAATTGATTCTGCTATACCCATGAGTTTGGTCTTAAATGAACTGATATCTAATGTATTCAAGCATGCTTTCCTAAATAATGCAAAAGGTGAATTATCTATTCGATTATTCAAAGATAAAATTGATTTTATAAATATTCAACTGAGTGATAATGGAATTGGAATCCCAAAAGATATCGAACTTAAAAACGTAAACACAATTGGGCTTCAAACAGTTTTTAATCTTATCCAGCAACAGCTAAATGGTCAAATCAGATATGATACAGAAAAAGGATTGAAATGGCATTTCAAATTTAAAGATAATTTGCATGAAGTAAGAGTGTGAAATTAAGAAATAAAATATTACGAAAATAGAATCAAGAGTAAAAAAAAAGTTCAACCTGAGAAAAAAATGGCAAAACTGTGCACCTTTTACCATTCTTGATGACAATCAACACATGTAAATTAAATAGATAGTTCTGCTTGACGATTATTGCCGTGTGAATGAAATATAAAACTATAGTATAAAAGGAATAATAGTGCCAAAAAGTATAAAGGAAAGTTTAATGAATAAATCTGATGGGCTGAGAATCTTCAAATTGAGAAATCAGATCCTTGAATATGCCTGGGGATCTAAGACTTGTATCCCTCATTTACAGGGGAAGGATGAGCCCTCACCAGAGCCACAGGCAGAACTGTGGATGGGTACCCACTCTCAAGCACCTTCTCGTATATTGAGTAATGGGAGAGAGGAATCTCTTCTGGAAATAATAAGACGAGACCCCAAGAGGATGCTGGGAGAAAATATTGCCCGTAAATTTGAAAATGAACTTCCTTTTCTGTTCAAGATTTTGGCGGCTGCCCATCCGCTTTCCATCCAGGCTCATCCCAACAAAGCTCAAGCAAGAAAAGGATTTAAACTTGAAAATGAAGAAAATATTCCCCTCAATTCACCCGAACGAAATTATAAAGATAATAACCATAAACCTGAGCTGATCTGTGCTTTAACAAATTTTGAGGCAATGTGTGGATTCCAGCCAATTAAGAAAATTGTAGAGAGAATTAAATATCTGCAATTGGAAGATCACATTCCCCGGATGAAAGAATTGGAGATCGATCCAACAACAAAGAACTTGAAAAAAATGTTCTCTGATTTGATGGGTAAACACGATGATGGTCAAACTAAAAAAGTTGGTATCTTAGTAAACAAAATAGCAGAATCGGAACCAAGAGATGAAAATGAAACATTGATCTTTAGATGGATAGTAAAACTAGCAGCTATTTATTCAAAAGATATGGGAGTTTTTTCTCCACTCTTTTTAAATGTCGTAAAGCTGAAACCGGGAGAGGCATTGTTCATAGAGGCTGGTGTTTTGCATACTTATTTAAGCGGCTGTGGAGTGGAGATCATGACCAACTCGGATAATGTGTTACGGGGCGGGTTGACCCATAAAAAAGTTGATCTTCCCGGCTTGATCAAAATACTTAAGTTCGATAATGATGGATTAATAAATATCCAGCCCAAATTTAACAAAGGTGAATATATTTATCAAACTTCTGCTGAAGAATTCCAGCTATCAAAAATTATTGTAAAAGATAAAGAGCCATTTGTGAGATCAAATATCTCAAGTGCTCAGATCATTCTATGTACAGAAGGAACAGGCTCGATAAAATGGACAGGATCAGTTCTTGAATTAAAACAGGGTGAATCTGTTTTTATCCCCTTTGCAATTCCCGAATATTCTATCGAAGGTACGATGGAATTATATAGAGTTGTAGTTCCAACCGGATAAAATGTACAGGAGTTGTTGAAATGAAACTTAAAGATTTTTTAAAGTTAATGAAAATACCGATCCTCATTACTGGGATCGTGATCATTATTTTTTCATTTATGTCATATTTTTTTGGTTTCCAACTTACTTTGGTCAAAGATAAGGGATTTATCACGCGGATAATGTACAATTTATTTTATCATTTGGATTATACCCATGATATAACTTTTGCTGCCTGGTTCACGAGTTTGTTGCTATTGCTCTGTGCTCTCGGTTTCTTACTTATTGGTTGGGGAGATAAAGAAAAGTTAAAGATAAGTTCTGCCCGACAGGGGATTATTAAATTATTCAGTGTGATAATGTTTTTTCTTTCAGTGGATGAAATACTTTGTCTGTATGATCAGCTAGGTCAGAATTTGAAGTATTCAACCGGTTTGCTTGTTTATATACCACTGGCATTGATCGGAATGGTTGCGTTTACCCTAGTATTCAATCAATTGATCAAGAATATCAGAACGGTAAAAAATAGAGTACAGACAAATATCTATTTCAGAGCAGTTATTTTATTGGCCTTGATTTACTTCATTCTTGTGCTGGGTGAAGGATCTCTGTTGATGACCGGTCATCCTATTAAATTAATTCCGTACATTGCGGGATTCATTAAACTGGGAATGATATATAGCGTTTATAATCTTGTATTGAAGATTTCAGATAATTATAATTTGTAATAAATCAAATAAAACAAAAAGGGTGATTCGTGAATCACCCTTACGTTTATTTTCTTAGTTTGTTTTTACCTTGACCTAATGTAACGAAGACAGGTTCGCAGATTAATATCTAATTAAATTTTACTGCTTAAATATTTTCTTTAGCTCAATAAGATTTGACTTTCGAATAACGTATTCTTCTATTTCTCCAGTTACTCATCAAATTGAAATACACGTTTTCGTGCTTAAGTTCTTGTACTTTAATTTTAGGAATGAATTTATTCAAAACTTCAATTTCATCAATTTTTATATTCAATCCTTCATGCAGTTTTTCTTTGATGATATATTTTTTGGCCCTGTCAGGCAATATCCTGTAAAGAAGCGCAAAATCTTCAGTATCCAATTCGAATGTTTTAACCAGAAGATCAATAAATTCTTTTTCGGTGGGATGGAACTCGCCGTCTGCAATCACCAAAAGAATAGATGTCTCCAGGATAAGCATTTGTTCATCGCGGGATTTAATGTTTCTTATGAGTTCTTTTATCGGTGCAGGTTTTACAAATTCTTTCTCAATCTCGGCTCGCTGCTTATCGGTAAAAGCCACATTTTTAAATGCATTGTTGAATGCTTCTTTTTCCTCGGGAAGTATCTTCCCATCTTGCCATGCTGCATTTATAACAACTTTTGCCACGTTCAACAGATTCGGAATACTTTCGGGAATCACCTTCTGTATCATGTCATCTGCCAGAATTTCTTTTTTCTTTAGATCAACTAATTTACCCGTTTTTCTTCCTGACTTATCGACAGTTACGGAAAAAGAGTAGTCATCATTTAAAAAATATTCCCATACTTTATTTGCCATTTATCCCCCCCCAACTTCTTATAACTTTTATCAGAACATATAAATTTCTATTCAATAGATATTGTCAAAAGGTTTTATGAATTTAGTAGATAAAGTTAAAATTTTAATTATATTGAAATGCATTTAGTTCCTTCTTCAGCATTTTTATCACTTCGTCTTTTTCTTTTACCATCGTCTCATGCTTTGCAATAGTTTGATGATATTTTTTGTTCACGATCTCCTCGTAAGCTAAAATGAATTTCAATGATAACTTGATCCGCTCAGTAAGTTGGATCAAAGCCAGTTCATCTTTTTTACTGTAGAGCGATTTATCCGATTTCTTCCCAAGTGCTAAAAACCATTTGTGATCGGGATCATAAATTATCGGAATAATCAATGGGAAGCTGGATATTTCCTGTGGATCCTCATTCAATGCTCCGCTGTTTCTCTGTATTTTGTTTTCCAAAAGATAGAGATGAACATCATCAACTTTAGAATTCTCGATCACATTACTTCCGCGAATTTCATTAAATTTATAAGCTTTCATATCTTTATCATAAGAGATCAACGCTACTTTTATCAGCTTCAAACGATGCATTAGATTCTCACAGATATATTCTTCAAAACCTTCCAGCACACCTTCCTCGGAAATGTTGTGAGTAAATGTATCTGTCTTTTCCAGAAAGTCCAGCTCACTTGTATTTAATTTGCCGTCCACCAACTTCTCTATTTTACTTCTCACCGGATTGAAAAGTGCTATCATACCAATGGTTATGGGAATTCCGGCAATAAATTCCGAGCCGACGAATTTTCCAAAAAGACTTTGTAGTATTTCTCCCAGTGAATAATCTACCAAACCGAATACTATAACAAAAAATACACCGGTTATCGTGTAGATAAGAGTGCTCCTTATCTTCACCCCCATCGCTGTTCCAGTGAGTAAACTCCAGGTAAATGAGCCCAAGAACCAGAGGAAACCGATGAAGACACCGAGAATGGGGATCAACACGAGTATAGCAATAAATATCCCTAAGAACTCAGAATAAGATTTTATCATCATTGATAATCCGGTCAGGTTTGAAATTCCGGCAAATAGTGCTATAATAAATGCAATGACGAATATCAAAATGATTGAGATCATCGAAATACCGATCCCGCCGAAAGCACCCCACAATCTTCTCAGCTCTATCGAACGAGATTTTTTGTATTCTTTCCGTAAAAGCAAGAATCCTTTGAACATCCAATAAGCAGACCAAAGATGAATAAAATCGAAGCTTTCTTTTATTATTAAACTCAAAATATAACCAATCAGAAAAATTATTGTTGAAGTAATATACAACTTTTTGATTTTCTTTTCCGCTTCTGATTTAATCACCATAAAGTGGTAAAACAAGATTCCCCAAAAAGGTGATAACAATGTCGTCCAGATATACAAAAGAGATTTTCCTAAAATTAAATCGGGAGAAGGTGTAATTAGGAATAATACAAAAAAGACAATTAGGATATTTTCTTTGGCAGAGCTGTATTTGAGTAATAAGAAAGAATTGAAAAAAGTGAATATGATCAGGGCAACATTTCCCAATATACTGAAAAGTCCCCACTTGTTCAACTTAGAAACGGCTTTCACGAATCTTTGCTCTGAAATATCTGTGAGAGTATCTTTTAAAACGATCTCGATTGAATCTTTATCGACTCGTTGGAAATCGGGAGTGTAAGCAATTTGAATTCCCTGACGTGCATCTGATCCGAATACAAAAGTTCTTCCTATTACAGACTCATCATCTTCTTCGATATTTTCAGTCTCAATTACAGATGAACCAATTTCCAAAGTATCTATTTTTGTTATTATTTTATTTTTAAAGATATCATCGAGAGTATCATCAGTTGTTTGGGTTACTACACCGTTATCGTGTTTAAAAGGAAGTGATTTTTCAAACAAACTTTCGGAAATAACTAATACTAGATTTGCTAGACTTACTGCCAATAAAACGAAAAATAAAACCCAGGCACATTTCTTAAGAATTTTATAAACGTTATCTGGAAACATCCTCCTCCCTTTAGACAAGCAGCAAAATAGTATCGGTTATTATAATGTCAAATTTAAAAATGATGAAACTTGGTTTTTCCAGAGGTAATCAATTGTAAGAAGTATTTAGTAAAAGGTAATTTTAATGCATTAACTCTATAAAAGACAGATTTTTCAAGACACCTTTGAATTAAATTGTTCAGCTCGTTAGAGCAGGAATGAATGTCCCCTAAATGATCCGTTTACAACTGGATTTGAATTCTTAACCTGTTGATTACCATTTACCCAGGATCTTAGTTGATAACAACAGATTGATCTCTTCCTGTTTTTTCATAAGCTGATAATGATTTTGAATACGGGCAAGTTGTGTATTCTGAAAATCTATCTTAGAACGGTCCATATCTAACAGGCTGATCATTCCCAGGCGGAAGTGCTCTTGTGCCATGTTCAGGTTTTCCTCAGCCAACTGGAGTTTTTTATCATAAAGATCGAATGATCTTTTCAAGGTTTCCACGTCGTTTTGCAGGTTAGTAAGTTGCAAACCATAATCTCTCTCACTTTTCTCATAATCCAGCTTTTGGATCTTAAGGTTTCGTTTACTGCGAATTGTTTTTTCATAATTATCCATTAAACCGAAAATATTCCAACTAGCACTGAGAATAAGTGCTTGAGAGTCACGTGTGTAATCTGAAAATGCCTTAACATCATCTTGATCGGAATGAGCAAAACTATATTCTATTGAGATCGTAGGCAGGAAGTTCATGGTTGTTTGAAGATGTAAAAGTTTATTGATCTTCAAGGTGTTCAGTTTCTGTTCCAACAGGTTATTGGATTGAAATTCCAGTTTTTCCAGATTTATATTGAAATCAGGCACAACAAACTCAAAACCATCATCATTGATGTTCAGGTATGAAAAAAGATCTTTTCTTGTTTTGGAAAGTGAGTTGGTAGCTTCATTAACAGCAATTTCGTAATCGATCAGAGATACTTCGCTTTGCTTCAACTCCAATAGCGATTTATTCCCGGTCTCATATTGCACTTTGATCTGTTGTTGGATTTTGTTTTGCAGCTCCAGATTTTTCTGTTGGATCTCCAGAGTTTCCTGCAATTCCAATACTCCAAGATAACTGGCAAAAACGTAATAGGCAATTTGCTTTCTGGTTTCATCAAGTGATCGCTTGGCATTCTTCATTCCATAAATGGAGGTGCGAATGTTGTAGTAAGAGGGTTCATTCAGGAAAAAACTTTTGGACAGTGTGAGATATCCGCTGTTGTTCCAATCTGTTTCGTTTGGTCCGTAGATCTGATCGTAATATTTTACTCTCTCCACACCGGCAGTGACAGTAGGTAAAACACCGTAAATGCTGCTTCTAAATAAACTTGATGAATTCTTTTTGTTGACTATTTCCTGTTGAATGTCGTAAGATTTTTCCAATCCAACATTTATTAATTCTTCCAGTGTGTATTGCTCTGCCAGGCAGATCAATGGAAGAATTAATAGTATGATTAGCGAAAGTATCCTTTTCATTCTAACTCCTTTAAGTAATTATTTTCAAGAATAATTTTTCATTTTTCAACTGGTTTCTTTCGGAACATGAGCGGGATCTTATCTTCGTCCGGTGCGCCGATCTGGATCAATTCCCAATCTTTGTCGTAGTCATCGAGTGCGTGTCGAATGACTGTAACTTTTTCCTCTGAAGTTGGTTCTGAACCTTTCCAATGTACTATTTCCACACGATATTTCAGTGTTCTCTTTTTCCCATTGATCCTCACATCAATTTCCAGATTCTGCTCAGCTTCTAAAGTTGGAATGGATAATACAACTTCTCTCATTATAACCTCCTGAGTTTCCTCATATTTTTTTTATTACTCTTCCCTTTTTTATTTTAAAAGACTCATTTTAATAATGAATCCTTTGAATTTTATTTGTACCATCTCGGTTCCCATTTACAGGAAAATGATTCTCCTTAGGCTATATCCACATTTTTCATTAACTATGTTATTCATACCTAATACTTTCAATCGGATTGCTGGCTGCACCCCTAATAACGTTGAAGCCAATGGCTAAGAAAGCAATCCCAAAAGCCGATATGGAAGCTATCAGAAAAATCGAGGGATCGATTCCAACTTTATAAGGAAAACCCTGAAGCCATTTTTCTGAGAGAAAATAACTGATAGGCCAGGCAGCAAGGTTGGCAAAGAGCACCAGTTTTAGGAAATCGGAAGAGATGCTTCCAAAAATATTCCAAACTGAAGCCCCGAGAATTTTCCTAATTCCAATCTCTTTACGTCTTTGCTCAACAGTGTACAGGGTTAAGCCCAACAAACCTATGCAGGCAATAAATATGGCGATGGAGGAAAAGAGTGAGATTACCCGGTACGACTTCTCTTCGGCTTTATAGAGGTTGTTTATTTTTTCATCCAGGAAGGTGTAGTCAAAAGGATGATTAGGGTACAGATTTTCCCAAAGTTCCTTTATTCCTTTCATTGTTTCTGGCATATTTTGTGAACTCATCTTGATAGAGACCTCTTTATAAAGCCCCGTCCATCTCATGAGCAATAATGGCAAAACTTCAGACTTCATAGATCTGTAATGAAAATCTTTTACCACTCCAATAATCTCTGGCTTAAAGCGACCATCTCTATTTCCAAATGCAATTGTATAGCTGTTTCCCAATGCTTCTTCATTATTAGCAAATCCCAATTGCTTTACGGTAGCTTCATTAATTACAGTTAAGTTTCTAAAATCTCCACCTTCCAAATCAGAGAGCCTTTTCCCGGCCAACAGAGGAATCTCATAAAAATCCAAATAATCATCATCAATAGATTTAATAGCGATGCTAAAATTATGCTCTTCATTTGCCAAATCAGGAAGAAGGAAGGTTGTATATCCACTATCCATCACTGGAACTCCCAAACTTGCAGATGTAGCTGTAACCCCAGGAATAAGTTCTAACTCTCTTTTTATAACATCATAATTTCTGCCGATTCTAGTTGGTGTTTTAAGAATAAGAACCTGATCCTTTTCAAATCCCATATCGAAGTTTCGCATGAAACTGGTTTGCTGGCTAATGATAAGCGTGATTATGATAAGTGAAATAGAAATGGTAAATTGGAAGAGAACTAAACCTCTTCTCAACAGATTAGATCCGGAAGAGCTCTTTCCAAAGTTTCCTTTCATAACTCGAGAAGGTTGATATTTTGTTAGCACAAAAGCAGGATACATTCCGGCAAAAATTCCGATTAGCAAAGTTGATGCTATTACGATTAATAGGATAATAGGGTTAGAGAATGTACTATAGATCAATTCTGATCCGATTAGTTGAGCGAAAAGAGCCTGGGTTAGTTCAGCGATAACCAGAGCCAATCCCAAAGCGATAAATGTTACCAGAACAGATTCACCTAAGAATTGACCAATAAGCTGACCTTTATATGCTCCGAAGACCTTTCTCACTCCAATTTCTCTGGCTCTTTTTATGGCTCTGGAAGTAGTTAGATTTATAAAATTTATACAGGCTAGAATTAATATAAACAGAGCAATAGAGCCCAGAATAAGCACATTCTTTATCGAACTGTGAACATTAACATCATCATCACCTTCAGAATATAGATGAATAGACTCTATAGGTTGCAACTCGACAGCGTGCTTTGTGATATTATCTATTTCCTTTTTTTTGGTTAAGAAGATACCACATTTTTCTTGAAATAGCTCAATATTAGTTTCCTGATGAAGCATCACATAGGTAAAAGATCCAAAGGTTCCATGCCAGTTATCCATAATATTTGCTTTAGAAAGGTTGGTTAAACAGCTGTAGGTTATAGCAATGTCAAAAGTGAAATGGGAGTTAACAGGAACATCTTCAATTACTCCAACTACCTCGATATCCAGTTTGTCATTATATTTCATAACTTTGCCAACAGGAGATACATCGCCGAAGTATTTATGTGCTATATTTTGGGAAATAACTGCCGTGTTCTTTCTTTTTAGGAAATCATCCTGGTTGCCCATAATGGTGTTGTAGCTGAACATCTCAAAAAAATCTTCATCGGCAAAAATCACATCTTCTTCATAGAACTTTTTATCATCAAAAACCAACAGGTTCTCACTGGAAAAATATACTCGTGACACCTTATCAAGTTCAGGAAACTCCTGTTTTATTGCTGGAGCAATCCGTGCGGAGGATTGCAACAGGCTGTAATTTCCCGCAGGATCTGTGGTGTGGGTGGTAAGACGATATAACCGATCTCTATTCTGATGATAGTTATCAT
Source organism: Candidatus Cloacimonadota bacterium (assembly GCA_030626645.1). Lineage (GTDB taxonomy): Bacteria > Cloacimonadota > Cloacimonadia > Cloacimonadales > TCS61 > Tenebribacter. The sequence continues at coordinate 346 of DAOUTP010000018.1, read as the reverse complement.
AACTGAAATCCTGCCAGATGTACATTCCAACCAGGATGCAGGCAGTCAGACCTAAAGCCAATCCGAAAATATTAATGATCGAATAAGCTTTTTGTTTGATGATGTTCCGATAAGCAATTTTGAAATAATTTTTAAACATTTTAACCACCTTTTATACTATTATCATATAAAGTAAGCAATTAATATGCCAAATGCTTAAAGTGACTGACAGTAATAAAATAACGATATTTACACACGAAAAATATGTTCGCTTTAGAACAACAATCGTTCGCTGGCGGACAATGGAAATATCCAACACAGAGACACCGGGCGCACAGAGATAAAAATATACTTCTTCCTGTCATCC
>DAOUTP010000049.1 GCA_030626645.1 Candidatus Cloacimonadota bacterium | reverse complement strand
TTTGTCTACCATTTTCGTTTTAATATCGATAAGTGCGGAACCCAATATATGCCCGGAATCATGAAGCTTGATACGGGTATTGTCAGAGAGTTTGAAAAAATCACCATAATGGATTGGCTGGAATAAGCTAAGAGTCTTTTCTGCATCTTCTTTTGTGTATAATGGCTTTGCCGGTGAGTGTTTGGAAAAGCCTTTTTTATTAGCCCATCTGGCATCTTCTTCCTGAATGTGAGCACTATCTTTCAACATTACTTTACACAGCTCAGCAGTGGCATGAGTACAGATTATTTTCCCACTAAACCCTTCCCGAACAAATTTGGGAAGATAACCACTGTGATCGATATGAGCATGAGTGAGAAGTACATAATCAAATGTAGATGGGGAAATGGGGAACACTTCCCAATTTTTTAAGCGTACTGCTTTTGGACCTTGAAACATACCACAATCGATCAGCAGATTTTTACCATCGATTTCCAAATGAAAACGCGAACCGGTAACTGTGCCTGTAGCTCCATAAAATGTGAGTTTTGCCATATTCACCTCATCCCAACCTTCTCCTCAAGGAGAAGGAGTAATTGCATTTAATTAATTATAGCCTATTTTGTCTCCTCACAGGAGAAAATTAAGGTAAGATCAGTTATTACTTTTTTTAAATTATTCAAAACTTCAATATTGCTAAATCTAATAATCTTTAATCCTAGAATGTTCATTATTTCATTTCTAAGGTCATCATATTCTTTTTGAGATTCATGAATTCCACCATCTATTTCAACAACAAGTCTCTTATCATGGCAGTAAAAATCAGCAATAAAGAAACGCTTACGATCTTCATAATCAAATTCAATGGGAAACTGACGCTTGAATTTCAAATTAAGAAACTTTCTGTTACGAACAATTTGCCAAAATGCATCTTCTGCAACAGTGCTTCTTTTTCTCAAATCTCTGGCTGTGTCAAATGCAAATTTTGCCATTTTTTACCTTATCCTATATGATTCGACTTTTGTAATAAAACACCTCATCCCAACCTTCTCCTCAAGGAGAAGGAGTATTCCCAAAACAGACTTTCATTAAACTACTTCCTCTCCTATTAGGAGAGGATTGAGGTGAGGTAAGAGAACTCATTTTTTCTTCATCAATCATTTTTATATGTGACATATTGACTATCCTTTAGTTAAATCTTCAAATTTTACAGGAAAGATATTTAGAGAGAATTCCTTATTATTTTTAATAGCTTCTTTGTATTTAAATTCAGGTCCGAGAATATTCGCTATTGTCTTTCGATTGGTGCCTGACATATTACAACCGAAAATTATAGCCGTAATTGGAGCAGGTAATGAAATAAGTTTGTTTGCATAATTGTGATTAATAATTAAACGCCATTCTTTTTCATATTCCCAAGCAAGAGATTTAGATGTAGCTATTTTTGTGAAAATGTTAGAACTTGTAATTTGATCAAGTGAAAAAATAGGAACCTGCTTATCCTTGTTATAATTGACAGGAACGCATTTATCCCATTCACCCAAATTATTGTTTTCATTCCGCTCAAATTCAATGCAAAATCCAGTATGACCTTGAGCATAATGAGCCCACATTAAAAGATCATCATTGATTTCACTAAAACATATTACAGCCATCTCTTTAGTAGAATCTATTGTTTTCTGTATGGAATTCTTATCAATAGAATTATCATTTAGATAGAAGTAAAATTCAAATGGGTCATTAAATGATTTAGCTTTTGGACACCAAATGGTTTTGTTTATTAAAATTGATAATGAATGCTTATTAAAGGGGATATATTTGTAAAGTGCTTCTACACCAATTTGATCACAATTAGGACATTTTAATGTTCTTTTTTCAAATTCACGTTTACATTTCTTACAAATAATTTTAGGTTCCATATATTTTCTGCCTAATGCCTTTGTCTTTGACTACTTTCCAATACAGAAATTTGCAAAAATATTATTTAATATATCATCTGAAGTAACTCTTCCGATAATCTCTTCCAAAGCTGTGCTGGCTTCTTTTAGGTCAAAAGCTGTGAATTCATATCCCATACCATTTTTTATGGATTGTATGGCTTTGCTAACGGATTGTGTTGCCTTGGTTACGGCAGCTATTTGTCGTGTATTTGTGAGAATTCCAGAATTCAATTCTTCTTCTGAGATTTCAATATTCTCAAGCAGAGAACTTTTAAGTTCAAAAAGACCTGAGCTTTCTTGATTTGAACAGAGAACATATCCTTTTTTCTTAAACGCTTGAAGTTCGGCTTCTTCAAATTTATCAGTCTTATTTAAAACTTTTATTATTTTATCGGCATCTACAAGTTTAGAAAGAGTTTTGTATTCTTTGATATTTTCATCACCATCGATAACAAACAAAACTTTATGCGAATCCTCAATAATTTCATAAGAACGTTTTATGCCGATCTTTTCAATTTGGTCGGTTGCTTCCCGCAAACCGGCAGTATCAAAAACCCGCACAAGATATCCATTAAGAGATATCACCTCTTCTAGATAATCACGTGTAGTTCCCGGAATTGGTGTAACAATTGCACGTTCAGTTTCAAGAAAGGAATTGAAAATGCTGGATTTTCCAACATTTGGTGCTCCCACTAGACTAACCTTTAATCCATCTTTAATTATAAGACCTTCTTCTCCGGTTTTGGCTAGATAGATGAGTTCCTGATTTAAAGTAGAGAGTCCATTAAGTAAATTGTCATTATCTATTTCATCCAGATCCTGTTCCAGAAAATCAATTTCAAGTTCAAGTTGAGTTCGAAAATCAGTTAACTGAGTTAGCAGTTTTTCAATTCGTTTCCGCAAACTTCCCTCGTATTGTTGAAGAGCTGCAAGATGTGAAATCTTTGTTTTCGCAGTTAGAAGATCACCAACAGCTTCTGCTTGGGTAAGACCGATCTTATCATTCAGAAATGCACGTTGAGTAAATTCTCCGGGTTCGGCTAATCTGGTATTGCGGAGTAAAATAGATAAAATTTGATTTGTAATAAAAGTACTGCCATGGCAGGAAATCTCTACAACGTTTTCACCTGTGTAACTATGAGGTGCTTTAAAAATTGTTACAATTACTTCATCCACAAGCTTTCCAGCATCCAATATCCGACCAAAAATAGCTTTATGTGAAGGTTGATCTTCAAGATTAGCCTTGCTTTTGAATATCTTGGAAACTATATTTATTGCTTCGTCTCCGCTAATTCTGAGAACCGAAATTCCGCCAATTCCTAAAGGAGTTGAAATTGCAGAAATTGTATCGTGAGAATATTCCATTGTGTTCTATTTTAAGATAGAGATGATATCTTTTGTTATTTTTTTAGCTGATATTCCCATCATATTTTTAAGTTGGTCTACAGTTCCATGTTCAATAAACTCATCAGGAATACCAAAAGAATGAACCTTAACATTTGAATTGGAAAAATGGGATTTTACCATACTGCCAAAACCACCAATTAGTGCATTATCCTCAATAGTAATTATCGTATGGACTTTCTTCCCCATATCATTGAATAATGTTGTATCAAGAGGTTTTAGAAAGCGCGGATTAATTAAGTATGGATCAATATCAGGAAGTTTATTTTTCAATTCTTGATAGATAGTTTCTGCATCTTCCATTGCTTTTCCAACACCAATAATTGCAACATCTTTTCCTTCATGAACGATTATGCCTTTCCCAATCTCGATTGGTTCAATTTTGCCGTTTAAATAATTTGCACAACCTCGTGGATAACGGATTACAATTGGTCCATTTTGATAATCTGCGGCGAATTCAAGCATTGCTGTTAGTTCTTCGGCATTAGCAGGAATTAGGATAAGAAGATTAGGAACCAGATTTAAATAAGAAAGATCAAAAACTCCATGATGTGTAGCTCCATCATCTCCAACTAATCCTGCTCGATCCAGACAGAATACAATTGGTAATTTCTGCAAAGCAATATCATGAATAACCTGATCAAATGCTCTTTGCAGGAAAGTGGAATAAATGGCAACAAACGGCTTGATTCCCTGTACTGCAAGTCCACCGGCAAAGGTTACAGCGTGTTGTTCTGCTATGCCGACGTCAAAAAATTGATCAGGGAATCTTTCTGCGTAATCAGCTAGCCCTGTACCGTCTGTCATAGCAGCTGTAATGGCTACAACATTTTTATTCTTCTCGGCTATTTTACATAATGTGTTTCCAAAAACTTTTGAATATGTATCGGCTTTCTTCTTCTTACTTTTACCGGTTTCTATTTCATAAGGTCCCAGTCCGTGGAAACGGGCGGCATCATCTTCTGCATGCTCATAACCCTTTCCCTTCTGTGTTACAATATGAACGAAAATCGGTCCGGTAAGATTGGTCTTGATCTTATTAAATATTCTTATCATTCTTGGAATATCATGTCCATCGATAGGTCCAAGGTATTTGAATCCCAGATCTTCAAAAATAATATTTGGGGCAAGAGTATTTATCATGTTTTCTTCCAAAGTTCGTGCACTCAATATCACTCTTCTGCGTATGCGGCTTGGAAGATGTTGAACAAAATCCCAGATCAGATTTTTGGTTGCGTTATAGGGTCTGCTTACCAACATATTAGTTAGATGTGCTTGAAGAGCACCTACATTTTTTGAAATGGAAAAATTATTATCATTTAAAATAACTATCATATCTTTTTGGAGATGTCCTGCATGATTTAATGCCTCAAATGCCATCCCTCCTGTGAGTGCGCCATCACCAATAACTGCAATTGTACGACCATTTTTACCTTTCATCTCTTTGGCAACAGCTATGCCAAGCGCGGCGGAAATGGAAGTACTAGCATGACCAACTCCATAAGCATCGTACTTACTTTCAAAGATATTATTGAATCCACTTAATCCATTAAATTGACGTAATGTTTCAAATTGTTCATTTCTTTCAGTAAGTATTTTATAGGCGTAAGATTGATGACCAACATCCCATACTATTCTATCTTCAAGCGGATCAAACATTTTAAGCAATGCAACTGCAATATCTGTTGCGCCCAAACTTGGAGCAACATGACCACCGGTTTTTGCAGTCACCTGAATTATTCTCTTCCTCACATCTTCAGCTAATTCTTGCAGCTGTGTAATCGAGAGCTTCTTTACATCTTTTGGTGTCTTTATTTTTTCTAACATAATTAACCTTTATTTTACTAAACCAAAAATCACATTCATTAAATTCAATTGTCAATTAAAATCAATAACTCGATCCGTGATCCAGTTTATGATGTTATCAATTCCTCTTTTTTTCAATGATGAACAAGCGAATATTTGCTGATCATTCAAATTCAGTCCACTTTTCAATTTCACTATTGCCGCATTTGCTTTGGATTTAGGGATCTTATCAGATTTTGTAGCAGCGATCATGAATGGAATATTCATAGATTGCAGCATTTGTATCATGAGAATATCTTTGGGATCTGCTTTATGTCTGATATCAACTAAAGCGACAACTCCTCTTAATTGCTGCCTGTTTTCAAAGAAGGTTAATATCATCTTTTTCCAAGAGTCACGCTGAGTTTTGCTTACTTTTGCATATCCATAGCCAGGCAGATCAACAAAACTAAAAAACCCTTCCAAGTCTTTATTATCGACTTTGAATCTAATCTCAAAGAAATTTATCAATCGTGTTTTACCGGGTTTATTACTAACCTTGGCAATTCCTTTCCGATTAAGCAGCGTGTTTATCAAGGTTGATTTGCCAACATTAGATTTTCCAGTAAAGGCTATCTCCGCAAATGTTGTAGGATGATAATCTTTAGGTGTTACTGCACTTTTAACAAATTTAGATTCTACAATTCTCATTTTAATCCTTACATTTTAGCAACTAACAATTATTGTTGGCTTTGCGAAGCAAAACGACAACTTCTAACTAACAAAAAACGAATTCCTTAAGTTCAATTTGCCTTGTTCGTTATATTCTTTTGTCATTTTACAGTCTGTGTAAGTCAGTGGCAATATTGGCTATTCCTCAAAATAGACCATCGAAGTAATGTCAGATTCCCAAACTTCTACATCTGCCATTTTACACTCAGGAACTTTGATGCGTTTTTTTATTTCAGAATAAATAAATTTTGCAATATTTTCTGAAGTTGGATTTATCCCTTTAAAAAATTCTAATTCGTTTAAATAAGTGTGATCCAGCATCATCATCACTTCGTTCAAATATTTCTTAACATCACCAAAATCTATTGTCATTCCAATTTTATCAATTTTTTCGCAGATAATTCCAATACGTACTTTCCAATTGTGACCATGAAGGTTCTTACATAAACCTTCGTATCCATCCAGTTTGTGCGCCGATGAAAAATTTGAGGTTACATTCAGTTTATACATAACTCCTCCTCATTTCGTATTCAAAGCAACCTCGAATAAATTTTGAGCGCTAAATTTGTAAAGAACTTTAATAATTGACAAAATGAGTGCTCCTCAGAAATTTTCTAGCATTAATAAATGATAGATGAGGAAATTTATGAAATGTAATGGCATGAGAAAAGAAAAGACAAAAAACGGTAGAAAAATTGATGTAAGGTGTAATACAGAACTTGATAAAAATGCTATTTTCTGCAAAGTGTGTGGTCAGTCAACTGGTGCTCTTTCCGGACCGCTTTCTGCAAAAGTGAATTATCAAGAAGTTTGGGGAAAGTTCAAACCAATCAAATCTCAATATTATTCATTCTCTATTTTTATTGTTCTCACATCATTTTTACTTATCGGTTTAGGAATTTTCTTCAGTAAAGATCTGGCAGAGAGTTTAAAGATCGATCATTATCTCTTTATTAATCTTATGCTTCTAATTTTAGTTCCACTCACATTGGTTCCATTTAGTTTTCAAGAAAATTTTATTGAGTATCCTTTTAAGATTTCGATGTATTTCAATTCACTAAAATACTACCCAAAATTCTTTCTGCTCGTGCTTGTAAATATCCTTTATTTCTTACTTCTTAAGATTCTGTGCACAGGTTATATCTTAGGGATTACGGTAGACCCTATCCTGCATCCGGTCAGATTTATTTTAGTTCTCTATTGGATAACGATAACCTTCCCGGCAGTTCTTCTTATTACAAGGAAGAAAATGAATCCCTTGAAAGCTGTAGTTTCTTGTTACAAAGCAAGCGCTGAAACACGCTGGCAGCAATTTTTTATTATGTTTAGACTATTCCTGATGAATATTATTGGTGCAGCATTTGCCGGATTAGGACTACTTGTGACTGTCCCATTCTCATATATATTGATAGAAAGATACTATCAAAGTTTGAATGAATATGAGCTTTTTGAGTAATAAAATTTAACGCAGATTTACACAGAAAAATATGATTCATTATGATTTTTATATATGGACTTATTGATTTCCTTTTTCGTGTTTTTAGCGTTATTCGCGGATTATTTTTTTAAGGAACATTCAGATATTTTGAGTTTGTATAATTAGGAGTAAAATGGAACATTTAAGAATTGGAATCGTTGGAAATATTGGTGTTGGAAAATCTACATTGGTAGAAGCAGCCAGTAAAGAACCGAATAGTGAAATATTGCTTTCAACAATCCCCAATAGAGTTGGTGATGAAAAAATTTATGCTTTTCAAGAAAAATTTAATCCCAAAGTGCTGGATGCATTCTACAAAGATCCAATTGGGAACGCTTTTATGGCACAGATCGAATTCTTCAATGGCAGATTAGATAGGCAGCGGCAGATCGAAGATAGAAAAGGAATTGTTCTAGAAGATAGAACACTTGCCGAGGATTATCATATTTTTGGCATGGCGCAAAAAATCATGGGAAACATGACAGAAGAAGAATTCCTCACCTATCAGCGAAATTATGATCTAATGACACAAGAAATAACACTTCCTGATTTGATAGTTTACTTAAAAGCTGATGTACCTGTTTTATTGGAAAGGATCAAAGAACGCGGTAGAAAAAGTGAAGCAGGAATTCCAGCCGAATATTTAGAACAATTGAATCAGCTTTACGATCAATTTGTTAATCGTCATATTACCTGCCCTGCATTGGTGATAGATGCAAATGTGGATACACCGGTTGATAAATATATAGAAACTACGATCACTAAAATTGCAGATAAAATTAGATCTCTTGATCTGCGCGTGACAACTCCGGGAATTAGCAATTGGGTAACTTTGCCAGAAACCGCAGCAACTCTAAAAGCTATCGATGCTGAAACCAAATTGGAAAGATTTTTACAAAAAAATCCGCGACTTATTTCGGTTGCAGGAAATGTCGGTTTGGGAAAATCAACTTTAACTGCAATTATGCAGCGAAGTTTAAAGATAAATGGGTTATTTGAAAATCCTGAGGAGAATCCACTTTTGGAGAAATTTCTAAAGGATAAAAAAACTTATTGCTACGACCTTCAACTTCATTTTCTTCAAATGCGAAAAGAACTTCAAATTAAAGGAACCAGCGGAAAAGAGAGCTATGTATTGGATAGATCATTACCTGAAGATCTACTTGTTTTCTGCTATCAATTTCATAAAGATGGATTTCTGGATCGTGATGAACTTGATCTTCTAACAGTAAAATTCAAAACAGTTTGCAATGAGATTTCTTCTCCGGATCTTCTTATCGTATTAAAAGGCAGAACCGATCTTGCATGGAGCCGCATCCAGCAGCGTGGAAGAGAAATGGAGATGGAAGGCGGTTGGAGTAGAAGTGATATTGATGCATTGAACGGATGGTATAGAACTTATGCTAATGATGTTTGCCGGTTTGGTTATCATAAAGGTAAAGTAATTGAGGTAAATGTTGAGAAGATCGATTTTACGAATCGTATTCATGTGGGATATATTTTTGAGATAATCTACAATACACTCACAAATTAGGAGAGCAAAATGAAAAAAGTAATTATTATTCTGTTCGTTTTAATGTTAGCTTGTTTAGGGTTTGCTGATGATATCAGTTTAATGCGTAAATCTCTAATTATGTCAACTCTGTGGCAAACAACATCAGCAGAATATCGTGCTCTTGCTTATCAGGCATATAATATTGCCAGATTACGTTTGGATGAAGATCTCAAAATTACACGGACACAAAAGAGAGCAATAATTGTAGACGCAGATGAAGCTGTAATAGATAATTCGGCTTTCCAGATCAAAGTAATCGTTGATGGTGCACAATATAACAGAGACTTTGATAATTGGGTAAAAAGCGCTGAAGCAAAAGCAATACCGGGAGCTTTAGATTTCCTTAATTATGCATATGAGAATGGTTGTGAAATTTATTACATTTCCAATAGAAAATTACGTCATATGGAAGGAACGCTTAATAATCTTAAAATATTAGGTTTTCCTCAAGCAGAAGAGTCTCACATCCTTTTACAAGACAATACTTCCAATAAAGGGATCAGAAGAGATCAAGTTGCAAAAGATCATTTTATCGTTATGCTTATTGGAGATAATTTGATAGATTTTAAAGATGTTTTTCGCAACAAAAGCATAGAGGAACGATTTTCATCCGTAGAAGATTTTAAAGATGAGTTCGGTAAGAAATTTATCATTCTTCCAAACCCAATGTATGGTGAATGGGAAAAACCTCTTTACGGTGGGACACGACAAATTCCGGAGAAAACAAAAGAAAAAAAATTGTGGGAACATTTAAAAAAATAAAAAATAATTGAATATGTAATTGCAATTCTTGTAACCACTTAGATACTACAAATTTAATATAATTCTTAGTCCAAACAATAAGATACTACTGAATTATTAATATAAATACAATAATATTAATTTTCAACTTGACACTTCACAAGCACTAACCAACTTTTTCACAGAGTCGTATTAATTATAACAAGGAGGATGTTATGAAAAAAATCGTATTATTCGTTATTCTTACAGTTTTGTTGATACTGCCATTGTACGCGCAAGTTGGAAAAATTGCCGGGCGGGTTACTATCGAGGACAGTGGACAACCACTTGCTAATGCCGCAGTGATATTAGTTGGTGCGGAACAGGGTACCTACACGAAAGATAATGGTACTTTCACATTAACAGATGTTCCTGT
>DAOUTP010000393.1 GCA_030626645.1 Candidatus Cloacimonadota bacterium | reverse complement strand
CGATTGGGCATTGAACCAAGAACACAAAATACTTCCTCCACATCACCAGTTTCAAAATCAATTCTGGATAAAGTTTCACTTCCTGAATTCACTACAAAACCAACTGTTGCCCACAAATTTAATGCTGCGAACATTATTAGAATTATCAATCTTTTTCTCATTTCCATTTATCTCCATTTATACTATTTACTACAAATTCTCTTGAACCACACTCTCCTCTCAGGAGAGATTAATTTCTTGTTACTCCCGTTAGCATTCGTTCTTCTCGTTCCCAAGTTTGTCTTGGGAATGTCCTTATTATTTATTTTCTCGTTCAAGAGTGAACGAGCTACACTACATTTATTTTGTTTACCGCAAATTAACTTGAAACTCCCTCTCCTCTCAGGAGAGGGTTGGGGTGAGGTTTTCATATCTTCCATTCAATTCCTAAATTTACTTCCCAGTTAAACCCTGGTTGTGGAACATGATCGTACACTTCATATAATTTATCTAAAATATTGTTAACTCTAATTGCAGGTGTGAACTCAAATTTTTTCCATCTTACAAAATATTCCACACTGGCATTTAGCAGATCGTAAGCTGGAAGTAGATGTTCGGTTGTAACCTGATAAGCATTTGTCCATTGTTCACCTGTGAGTTTATATATAACATTTCCCATGAATTTTCCAGATTTTAATCTCAGATTCATATTAAGTAAATATTCGGGAACATAAATAATATTATTACCATAGTTCGGATCATTCTTTGATCTATTGATCGCTGAACTTTTGGTGTAAATTGTTCTGAATTCCAGAAATTTATATAGTTTCAAATTCAGTTCAAAATCCCAATTTTCTACTTCAGCAGCAGAAAGATTTCTAGGCTTCCATTTTTTCCATTCATCTCTAATCCAAATTATCATATTATCAATATCATCATGACGATAAGTAACTTTAAAAGAACTATCTAATAATTCCAGTTTTGAAAAGATCTGCCAGCTTAGGGAACTCTCCGGTTTCAGGTCGGGATTACCGGATACATGGCTATCACCTTTCCAAAAAAGACTATAATAGGATGGCAGAGTATAACCAGTTGCCACATTCCCACCCAGAATGATCTTAAAATAATTTTCATACGAAAATTCCGGTTCTATCTTCCAGCTTGTATGATCATTGAAATCTGTAGTGTTGTCCCAACGGGTTGATGCGGTTAAACTTGTTGTGTAAGGGAAATACTCATGTTTGAGTTGTGTTTTTCCAAAAACTGCATAGTTATTCCTGAAAACTTTTTCAATGGATTGAGCTGGATAATTCAGATCAGTATATTTAAAATCTTCGTAACGGTAATCTCCACCCCAATCGATATAAAACACATCACTCAAATATTCCAAATGCAGTTTTATCCCTCTACTTAGCTGACGGTTCCTGGCAAGAGTTGCTAAATCAATATAAGTCGACCAAGTCGAATCAAGACGAGTGTTATCATAAAGAGATTTGTCGAGGGAGTAGAAAAGATCTGCTTTTATTAGGTAATCTTTCAATTTTTTGGAGTAGTTTACAACATGTTTCTGTGATTGCCCTGTAAGCCT
>DAOUTP010000276.1 GCA_030626645.1 Candidatus Cloacimonadota bacterium | reverse complement strand
GGTCTGGTAGGACAGCTTGCAGTAGCTCATAATAACCTGTTTGGGAATTCATGGCAAAGTAGTGTTAAATGGGAATTTGGCAGCACTACTTCAAATTTCAGTTTCAATTTCACCAATCCATATTTCCTTGATTCATCCACTCTTGTTGGTGCCGATATTTATCTTACTACTAAGGAATGGGATACATATAGAGTAAAAACTAATGGTGGATCTATTCGACTTGGACATCCACTTGGATTCTTGAATTATTCGAAATTTGTAGCAAGTTATTCATTTTATGCAAAAGAATACTCCATCTTGGATGGTAGAGAAGATGATGCATCGGATATCCTGATTGAACTTGATGAAGGCGGATGGCAAAATACAAGTTCGATCTCATTGAGTTTTTCAAGAGATCACAGGGACAACATTTTCTTTCCTACTTCCGGTTCCAATTTTACTCTTTATAATGAACTTGCCGGTGGACCACTGCAAGGTGATTTCAACTTTTTCAAACAAATTGCTCAGGTTAGCTGGTACACAAAAACCATCTGGAAACTTGCACTGAGAACCAAGTGGCGTTTTGGTTATGTTACCGGATATGGCGGAATGGAAGCACCACCGGATGAAAGGTTTTATCTTGGTGGAACTGGAGCTGATGGGATTCGAGGATACGCTGATCGTTCTATCGGACCATCTGAAGGTGGTTTGAGAGAGATAATTTTTTCAACTGAATATAGTGCGCCAATTGGCAGCGATCAAATTGTGGCGTTATTATTCTTTGATACAGGAAATTGCTACAACCGATTGGAAGATTTCAATTTCTGGGATATGAAGAGCGGAGCTGGAGTTGGTATTCGTATCCAAAGTCCATTTGGTCTTATTGGATTTGATTACGCTCATAACTTTGAAGACAAAGTTTGGGAACCTCATTTCCAATTTGGAACTACTTTCTAAAATATTTAATAATAAAAATAGCCTCGATTTCTCGGGGCTTTTTTTATATCTAAATTAGTCGACTATTATTTAAGTAACTCCCACTTACTTATCTCTCTAATCCCTTTTACACGTTCCATCAGTTCGATTGTTCTTGCTAGCTGGCTGTCATGTTTGCACTCCATTAAACGCTGCAAGTGCCACGAAACCATTCCGTGTGCGGTCCATTGAATATAAATTGGTAATAATTCCAACTCCATTTTGGATAACCGTCGAACTTCATTATAATTTGAAATAAATACTTTTAGCAATTTATCATTTAATTGATTATTTATAAAACAAAAACCATTAATTGCCATTCCAACTTCAAAGATCAGAGCATCAGTACAAACATCTTCAAAATCAACTACAGCCACCAAATTATCACTATTGAAAATAGTGTTATCAGGGAAAATATCTGCATGGATGAGTCCATATGGAACAGAATTTTGTACATATTTTTCGAGAAATTCTGTTTGTTCTATAAAGTATTCAAATATTTTTGGATATTTGTATTTCGCACTATCGAATTTTTTTATGAGATCAAAACAGTCATCCAAATTAATTGTATTTTTCTTTTCAAATTTTTTCCAATTTGGAAGAGAATTGAGTCTTGCAGATACAGTAGCTATTTCTTTCACAGTTTTCGCATTTATTCTTGGAATTTCACCTTCTATAAAATCATAAATTATTACATTTTCTACTTCCAATTCTGTTATATATTTGCCATCCCTTCTAATAATAGGATAGGCAGTTGGAAAATCTATTTGTTTAAGTTCCCTGAGAACTCTCATCTCATAATTTATTGAACTCAGATCCTGCTGAACATTGATCCTGAAAAGATAGCTGCCCTTTGATGTGGTTAATTTATAATTTCTATTAGCAAACCCATGCAGCATTTTTTGATATTTGATAACATCACCAATATCATAATATTCTAGTATTCTCTTGATATTTTCAAATTTCATTATCCCATTTCTTCCAAATTTCAATTTTACTAAACAAAGTACTTATTTGAATTCAATAATAATGCACAAGATTTTTTTTTAAGTCTCATAGAAAAATCTTGACGCTATAATGCTAGATTTTTTTTGTTGCGGTCGTCGTCGGGGCGTAGCGCAGTCCGGTTAGCGCACTGGTTTTGGGAACCAGGAGTCGGAGGTTCGAATCCTCTCGCCCCGACCAGTTTTTTATATAATTGAAAAAGTGAAATAATTAAATGGGCGTGTAGCTCAGTTGGGAGAGCGCCTGCCTTACAAGCAGGTGGTCGGGGGTTCAAGTCCCTCCGCGCCCACCAGTCTTCGTTGGAGTGTAGCGGATAGCGAAGATTTTTCCGGCAAAACAGCTTTTGCTTGTGAAGCCGGAGAAACTTTTGAGGACAAGATTCAAACTTCGTCTCGGCAAGCCATTTAATTTCAAAACACAAAAATCCTTGGGCGTGTAGCTCAGTTGGGAGAGCGCCTGCCTTACAAGCAGGTGGTCGGGGGTTCAAGTCCCTCCGCGCCCACCATATATTCAGGCTGTTCGATAAATCGAACAGCCTTTTTTATTTCAATTTTAGTTATTTTAAATAATATTTTAATATCAATAATTATTTACTTGACTCAAATTCCTTAGCAAAATAGACAACTCTGTGAAGGAGAAAAATGGGAAAGAGAAAGAGCGTTAAACAATATACAATGGATAAAAATTATTTGTAT
>DAOUTP010000071.1 GCA_030626645.1 Candidatus Cloacimonadota bacterium | reverse complement strand
TTTTAGTTGGAAAGCAAGTAAAATACAGTTGAGCATGAAAAGAACTGCAAGTATCTGAGTTGCATTCTTTAAAAATTTTGATGCACCCTGACCACCAAGTACGTTAGATGCCGCTCCACCGACCATACCATCGAGGGCTCCGCCTTTACTTGACTGAGCTAAAATAACCAAAATCAAGGATACTGAAATTATAACATGTATTATCATTAAAACTGTATACATTTTATCTCCTAAATTACTTACTGCGAAACACAAATATTTAAGCTGGATATTGTGTCAAACAGATTTTATTGTATTTATAATTATTCCAAACCAATTTCTTTTCGGATGAAAACCATTTTATCAGATACAATTTCACTCGCTCTTTCTGCTCCGTCTTTCAGAACTTGATCAATGTAATCCTTGTTCTCAATTAACCTATTGTATTTATCTCTAATTGGCGTAAGTTTATCATTCATAACTTCAAAAAGCTCTTGCTTAGCATAACCCCAACCCATTCCTCCGGCTATATATTTTGATCGCAAATCAGCTTGTTGGTCTTTATTCGCAAATAATTTGTACAAAGAAAAAATGCTGCAATTATCGGGATCTTTGGATTCTTCCAAGGTCTGAGAGTTTGTTACTATCTTCATAATTAATTTTCTAAGCTTATTTTCCGGAAGAAACAGCGGAATTGTGTTATTATAACTTTTACTCATTTTTCTGCCGTCTAAGCCTGTTACATATCCAGTCGATTCCCGAATTAGAGCTTGCGGGATTTTTAGAATTTCCTTCTTATAATTATGATTAATTGATTGGGCGATATCTATTGCCATTTCCAAATGTTGTTTCTGATCTTTCCCCACAGGAACGACATCGCTGTCGAATTGCAGTATGTCGGCTGCCATAAGAACGGGATAAGTAAAAAGTCCCATATTCACACCGTCATCAGGATCTTTGCTATTCTCGATATTATTTTGAACCATTGCTTTGTAGGAATGAGCACGATTCATCAGACCTTTGGAAGTGAAAGCCATGAGGAATGTAGTCAGTTCAAAAGTTCCCTGCACTGCTGATTGTTTATACAATATTGATTCTTTAGGATCTAAACCCATAGCTAACCAAGTTGCAGAAATTTCATAAGAAAGTTCTTTCACGAGTATGGGATCTTTGAGTGAATTCAAAGCGTGATAATCTGCAATAAAATATCTTGTATCATATTCTTTTGCCAGTTCGAGTGCCGGTATGTACATTCCAAAATAATTACCGATATGTGGAAGACCGGTTGGCTTAATTCCAGTTAGTGCAATTCTTTTATTCATCTATCCTCCAAACTATTATACAATTTTTCCAATCAAATCATATTCCCAGGCATCAATTATCTCAACTTCAACTATATCACCAATTTTGCCTTTACCTTCCGTGATGAAAACTACTCCATCAATTTCAGGTGAATCAAAATAACTTCTTCCCTCAAAGAGAATACCTTCTTCCTCACTTTTCCTATCAATGATTACTTCTATCTTTTTCCCGACTAAACCTGCAAGGAATTCTTCAGAAATATCCTGCTGGATCTGCATTAATTCATCTTTTCTTTGCTCTGCAATTTCTTCCGAGATTTGCGGTTCCAGATAATAAGCGGGTGTATCTTCTTCTCTGGAATATTCAAAAGCACCCAGACGTTCAAATTTCATTTCTTCAACAAAATCTTTTAGTTCAATAAAATTTTCTTCTGTTTCTCCTGGATACCCAGTGATAAGAGTTGTTCGCATAACTGCATTGGGTATCTTTAAACGAATTTCAGTAAGTATCTCTGATATCCTTTCTTTAGTTACTTTCCTATTCATACTTCCAAGAATATCATTATTAATATGCTGTATGGGAATCTCAAAGTATTTACAAACTTTTGGAAGTTTGGCTATCATATCGATCAACTCAGAAGAAATATGGGCAGGATGAAGATATAAGATTCTAATCCATTCCAAGTTTTTAATTGAATTAAGTTTTTGTAATAATTCAGGAAGCTTCCGCTCTCCGTAAATATCCACTCCGTACTGTGCTGTATCCTGAGCTGTGAGAATAATTTCTCGAACACCTGAGGCAACGAGAGCTTTTGCATTTGCAACCAAATCTTTAATTGGTTCGCTTATCAACTGACCTCTAATTGCTGGTATAGCACAATAAGAACAATGGTTGTTACATCCATCACTTATACGCAGATAGGCATAATGAGGAAGTGTAAGCAGTTTTCTATCTTCCTTAGCACTTATTTCGAATACTTTCTTAAAAGTGCTAAAATCCTTTAATTGAATCACTTCATCGATCTCAGGGAATGAGTTCTTTATATCTTCAAAATATCGTTTTACCAGACATCCTGTAACAATCAATTTCTTACATTTTCCAGATGTTTTAAAATCTGCTGCATCCAGAATAGTAGAAATCGATTCTTCTTTTGCATCCAATATAAAACCGCATGTATTCACAATGATAACTTCAGCTTCTTTTAGTTCTTCAGTTAATGCATATCCGGCTGATTCCGTGATAAAAGCAAACACTTCACTATCTACCAGATTTTTTGAACACCCCAAACTTAATATCGCAAATTTCTTCATTTATGCTCTCTTTACCACGAATTAATCCAATAAATGAGTTATCACACCGGAACGAAGCTTTGGTTCAAACCAGGTTGATTTTGGCGGCATCACTTCATCTGCATCAGCTATAGCCATCAGTTGTTCAATTGAGGTCGGGAACATACTGAAAGCAACTGCTTCACCTTCATCAACACGTCGGGACAGTTCTCTTAAACCACGGATTCCACCCACAAAATCAATTCTTTTATCCTTCCTTGGATCACCAATTCCTAAAATTGGATTTAAAATATTATCCTGAAGAATTGCAACATCAAGAGATTTTACAGGATCATTCTTATCAAATGTACCATCTTTGGCTATAAGATTATACCATGTGCCATCCAGATACATTCCGAAATTATGCAATTTGTTTGGATGATAACCTTCTGAATTTGAATAGACTTGAACATTAAAATTTTCTTCTACTTTCTTTAAGAAATCTTCAACTGAATTTCCATGCATATCTTTTACAACTCTGTTGTAATCCATTATGTAAAGTTGATTATCAGGGAAGATGACCGAGAGGAAATAGTTGTATTCTTCCTCACCCGTATGATTTGGATTTGCTTCTCTTCTGGTCTGCCCTACTTTTGTTCCGGAAGCAGAACGATGATGACCATCGGCAACATATAAAAAATCAATATCTGCAAAAATATCTAATATCTTTTCGATATCATTTTGCTGATCTATCTTCCAAAAGATATGTTTGATCCCATCTTCAGTTTCAATGTCATAAAGAGGGTTTTCTTTAATGATATCTTCAACTATTTCATTTATATCTTTACGAGCGCGATATGTAAGAAAAACCGGACCTGTATTGGCATTCAAAGTATCAACATGTTTAATTCTATCAGCTTCTTTCACTGCTCTTGTATGTTCATGTTTCTTAATGATCCCATTTTCGTAATCTTCTATGGAAGCACCCGCAACCAAACCGATTTGATCAACATTTCCCATGATCAGACGATAGAGATAAAAACAAGGTTTTTCATCCTGAATAAGAACACCTTCATCTAACATTTTATAAAGATTCTCTCTGCCTTTCTGATATACATCATCACTGTAAAGATCGATATCTTCGGGAAGATCCACTTCCGGTTTTACAACATGAAGAAAGCTATTTGGTTTACCTTTTACCTCTTCTCTCGCTTCTGCTGAATTCAAAACATCATAAGGAGGAGATGCTACATCTAAAATCTTATCCGCAGCAGGTCTAACTCCCAAAAAAGGTTTGATCTTTGCCATAATTTTGCTCCTTTAATTCAACGCAGATTTACGCTGAATTTTATGATTATTTATATTTAATACTCATCTTATCCACTTCATCCTAATCTTCTCCTATTGAGGAGAAGGAGAACAAAGACCTCCTCTCCTTTTAGGAGAGGATTGAGGTGAGGTATGAAACCCACTATTCTGCTAGACTTATCAATCTCTATTTAATCCCAGTTCAGTTTCTAATTCTTCTCAACCGTCATGAAAACTTCACTTCCATTGATATCCCACTTAATCATGTCTTCCTGCTCACCTTTGCAGCAATTGAACGAATCGGATAATGTTTCTGCTTTTATATAATCAGCATATTTTGTGAAAACATTTTGTATCTTATCACTTCCTACATAAAAAATCTTTATTCGATCCATAATATCCATTCCCTTATCTTTACGCGTATTCTGGATCTTGGCTACAAGTTCACGAGCAAGACCTTCTTCGATAAGCTCTTCATTCAGGTTTGTATCTAAAGCTACAAATAATTCCTGATTATATGATTCAAACACAAATCCTTCTTTATCTTTTATAGAAATACTCAGATCTTCTTCAGTCAGCTTGAAAGTGCTTCCATCCATCTCAAGATAATACTCATTGTTTTTATGAAGCATCTCCACGATGTGATTTGCATCCATTAACTCTAAAGCTTCAACAATACGCTTGACGTGCTTACCATATTTTGGACCCATTACCTTGAAATTAGCCTTAAATTCATAAGTTACAAAATTATCTTTATCGGCAATATACTTAATCTCTTTTACATTGATCTCTTCTTTTATCAGATCTTCCATTCTCGCAATAAGCGGCTTATATTTTTCCGGAACATAAAGTGCATCCAGGGTTTGCCGAACCTTTATCTGACAGGTATTTCGCGCAGCTCTTCCCAGAGATACAAGTTTAATAACAGAATCCATTTCCTCTTCAAGTTTGGAATGGATCAAATCTCTAGTTACACTTGGAACATCATCTAAGTGCACACTTTCCTTTCCGGTAAGATTCATATAAATCTCCTCAGAAAGATAAGGAGCAACTGGAGCAATCAGTTTACAAACTTCCACCAGCACATGGTACAAAGTAAGATAGGCTTCCTTTTTATTATTGGAAAGTTCCATCTCCCAATATCTTCTACGGCAGCGACGAACATACCAGTTACTTAAGTCATCAATCACAAAATCCTGTATAGCTCTAACACTCTTTGTAGGATTATATTTATCATTATTATTAGTAACAACTTCGATTAAATTATTCAATTTTGAGATGATCCATTTATCAATTTCTATCACTTTACTTTCATTAAATTCATGTTTTGAAGCATCAAAATTATCAATATTTGCATAAGTTACGTAGAAGGAATAAACGTTCTTCAGAGTACCGAAGAATTTATTTACAATCTCAATAACTCCCTTTTCATCAAACTTTGTTGGAATCCAGGGTGGACTTACTGCCAACAAGTACCAGCGGATTGCATCTGCTCCGTAATCTTCCATCAATTTCATTGGATCAGCAGCATTCCCTTTACTTTTACTCATTTTCTGACCGTTCTTGTCCAGGATCATATCGTTAACCAAAACATTTTTATAGGAAGTTTCTCCCGTTAACATTGTAGATATTGCCAATAATGAATAAAACCATCCACGTGTCTGGTCAATACCTTCACTGATGAAATCTGCAGGGAAAAGTTCTTCGAAGAATCTATCTTTATTCTCAAACGGATAATGCCATTGTGCAAACGGCATAGCTCCACTATCGAACCAGCAATCGATAACTTCTGGAGTTCTCTTCATTTTCCCACCACATTCACAATTAAACTCGATATCATCCACATAAGGACGGTGTAAATCTATATCTTCAGGAACGGCTTTGCCATCCTTCATTTTACCTTTCTCACGTAATTCTTTTATTGAGCCGGCACTTTCAAGTTTACCGCATTTCTCACAAACCCAGACATTGAGGGGAGTTCCCCAAAATCTATCACGTGAGATCGCCCAGTCGATATTATTTTCCAACCACTCACCAAAACGTTTCTCTCCCACAAAATCGGGGAACCAGTTGATCTTATTATTATTATCGATCATCTGCTGTTTGTACTCACTTGTTTTGATGTACCAGCTTGAACGCGCATAATAAATAAGCGGACTGTCACAACGCCAGCAGAAAGGATAACTGTGAATTATCTGCTTTCTTTTATAAAGAAGTTTACGATCCTTCAAATTCCTGATGATCCCTTTATCGGCATCTTTTACAAATACTCCAGCCCAGTCAGTTATCTTTTCATTGAACTTTCCTGCGCCATCCACCGGCTGAATGATCGGTAGCCCGTATTTCTTTCCAAGATCATAGTCATCTTGTCCAAAAGCTGGAGCAGTATGCACGACACCTGTTCCATCATCCATTGTCACATAATCTGCCAGACCTATATAAAAGGCTTTTTCTTCAGGTTTTATAAATGGAAAAAGTTGTTCATACTCAGTGTGCTCTAATTCACTTCCTAAATATTCTTTAACTATTTCGAATTCTTCATCAATTATTTCTAATCTTGCTTTTGCTAAGATCAGGTTTTCATTTTCTAATTTGATCTTAACATATTTTGCATCCGGATGCATCACCAATGCAACATTCGAGATCAGTGTCCAGGGTGTTGTTGTCCAGGCAAGAAAATATGTATTATCTTCATCTTTCAGTTTGAATTTCACGAACACAGAAGGGTCTTCCGTCTCTTTGTATCCCTGTGCTACTTCATGGCTGGAAAGCGGAGTTCCGCAACTTGGACAATACGGTACGATCTTATGTCCTTTATAGATCAATCCCTTCTTGAAGAAATCATTCAAAATCCACCATACAGTCTCGATATAATCATTTTCAAGTGTGATGTACGGATTATCAAGATCGATCCAGTAACCCATCTCTTTGGTCATCTCACGCCACTCTTTTTCATAACTAAACACAGAGTTCCGGCATTTTGTATTAAATTTCTCAAGTCCGTATTCTTCAACTTCCTTTTTATCTTTAAGCTTAAGTTGTTTTTCTACTTCGATCTCTACAGGAAGTCCGTGTGTATCCCAACCTGCTTTTCTTTTAACCTGATATCCTTTCATTGTTTTGTACCGGCAAACAGAATCCTTTAGTGTTCTAGCGATAACATGATGAATTCCCGGCATTCCGTTAGCTGTTGGTGGACCTTCAAAAAATATATATTTCTCGGCATTATTACGATTTGTTTCGCTTTTTTTTGCTATATTTTTTTTAACCCAATAATCTCTTATTCTCTTTTCCAGAGTGGATGTTTTCTCTTTTACATCAACTTTGTTATACATTTATTCTCCTAAATTTTCTAACTTTTCTTCTTCGTCTTCAAATAGCTCACTATATTGTTCCTTAAGTTCAGGAATATCTTTCACATAATTTTTCCAGGCTTCCATAACTTTATCTACATCTACACATTTAGGGCATAAAACCAGTGTATTCTCCGGTGTAGTTCCAATATAACCCCGGTCATAACAATTATTACAACTCTTCTTCTTTCTGTTATGAACCGCAAACTCCTTAGCCTTATCCAAATGTTTCTCATCAAGTTTAAACATTCTTACCTCAATTTTTTTCTAAAATTTTATAATACCTAATTATGTCAATGATATATGAATAAGATTGTTTTAGTGATTAATTGATATGTACAATTCTGCGTCTTTCTGACGAATCTTGCACGTTGTTCTCCATAGGAAGAAGACAACAAATACTAAATTATTCCTTAACTCTTCGTTAAAAGTAACAGCAAGAAGACTCCTCAGAGTGACGGGCATGTTTCGGACGATTAAGAGTAATCGTCCCTACAAAATCATCTCTCCAGAATAATTATATTCTCAATATGGAAAGTATGAGGAAACATGTCTAATGGCTGCATCTCTTTTGGCACAAAGTCTTTCTCCATCATTAGTTTCACGTCTCTAACCTGAGTCATCGGGTCACAACTTATGTAGATGATTTTCTTAATATCAGAAGGAATATTATCAATTATTCTTTGTTCAAGTCCTTTTCGTGGCGGGTCAAAAATTATTGTATCTATTTTATTATTTTTAAGAATTTTTGGTAATTCAGTTTCTACATAACCAGCCACAAATTCACAGTTATCAATTTTATTAAGCTTTGCGTTTTCTTTTGCATTCTGCACAGCTTTTACATTGTTTTCAATTCCAATAACCTTTGCTGCTTTATCTGCCAAATAAAGTCCGATAGAGCCAACACCGCAATAAGCATCAATAATGTTTGAATCTTCTGATAT